>CANGZK010000060.1 GCA_947458565.1 Acidimicrobiaceae bacterium | reverse complement strand
GGCATTCAATCGATGACATGACACGAAATCAACTGCTTGTTCGGGGACTTGTATCGCCAGAAGACCTCGCGCTCTACCGCGTGTGTGACAGCATCTCTGACGCGACCTCAGAGATACAAGGCTTTTATCGCAACTACCATTCGGTCCGCTACATAGGCAAACACCTGATTATGCGCTTAAACAATGAACCATCCGCGCAAATGCTTCAGACACTTCACGACAAATTTGGACATCTCTGTAGATCCGGTGGATTCCAAGTCGTACAACCTCATTCGGCCGAAAAAGCGGAAAATGATTATGTCGAAAAGTTTCGTTTGCGATTTGATCCGAATCGTAGTGACGCAGGTGGTCTACGCGAATTGATCAACTTCATCAATCAAGGCGCGTAAGCACCCCAATCGCTTTTTCGATTGCTCGCCGAGCAGTTGACAGTTGTCGCTCCGTTTCTGGTCGTTTTACGGCACCTTCACGATGGGCTGATTTGAGTGCATCAAGAGCCTTGTCGGCGATCTCCTCTGAGATCGATTCAAGTCTGGCGACAATGTCATTGATGGATTCGTCTTGCGATGCGGGCATGCATCAAGTATGACAGTCATCGCAACACGCATCTCGTCTTCTGATAATTCTTTGCCAACTGATAGAAATCTTGTCCAATTGTCTCGAATTGACGTGCGATGTGGTGTTCTATCGTCTAGCGTCACAACCTATGTCACGACCAGAAGAACTACACGAGTGGATTAGCTTCACCGACCCAGACGCCGAGCAAACATGGATGATCGATTCGACATTCATGCTTTCCAACTGGTCATGCATCTACGGATCCGGCTGTAAGGGCGTTCTCGATGACGATGCAACCAAATTGCAGCAAGGTTGTTGCAGTTACGGCGCTCACTTCATCGACAAAAAAGATCTTGCGTCGGTCAAAAAGTCGGTAAAGCGTCTCAAGCCAGAACACTGGCAAAAGCATGACAAAGGCGCGAATAACCGATGGCTGATTAAGAATCGTGACGGTTCAGATGCAACACGACGCGTCAATGATGCATGTATCTTCCACAACGACCCTGGTTTCGAAGGTGGCATGGGTTGTGCATTCCATATCGCTGCTCTCGAAGTTGGCGAGCGTCCTATGGATTGGAAGCCAGATGTGTGTTGGCAGGTTCCGTTGCGCCTAGATGAGCACACCGAGGACGATGGCCATGTCATCTCTCACCTGCGCGAGTGGAAACGGCGTGACTGGGGCGAGGGCGGCATCGAGTTCCATTGGTGGTGCACCGACGACCCTGCAGCGTTCGTTGGTAAAGACCCTGTTTACAAGTATTTGAAAGATGAGATCACAGAGCTCATTGGTTCAAAAACATACAAGACACTTGTGAAACTGCTTGAAGAGAAGCGATCAACGCCGCGACCTCATCCTCAGGTTTCACTCAAGAACCCAACACGTAAGACCGCCAAGAAGTAAAACTTCTGTTAGCGAGTTTTAACTAGTTCGAATTGCGCTTGGTGTACTTGCGACGATCTTCGATCGTTAGGTACTTCTTGCGAATTCGCACATTGAGTGGGGTTACCTCAACCAACTCGTCGTCAGCAATCCATTCGATTGCAGTCTCGAGCGTGTGAGTCACTGGCGTAGCAAGTTTGATGCCTTCGTCATGGCTGTGAGTACGAATGTTGTTCTTTTCTTTCGCACGCACCGCGTTGACGACCATCTCTTCTTCGCGGGCATTCTCTCCAACGACCATGCCTTCGTACAGCTCGTCACCTGGAGAGATGCAGAGTGTGCCTCGCTGCTCGAGGTTGTCGAGTGCGTACGCAGTAGCTGGACCCATTCGGTCTGAAACCATTGCTCCACCAAGACGATGTGGCAACTCGCCTGCCCACGGCATCCATCCAGCAAGGCTTTGGTGCAATAGGGCTGTTCCGCGAGTTACTGTCAACAACAGTGATCGAAACCCGATCAAACCGCGTGAAGGCGCCTCAAAATAAACGATTGTGCGGTTCGCATCTCCGGGACGCAAATCAGTAATGCGACCCTTTCGCGGAGCAAGCGCTTGGGTTACCGCGCCTACGTACTCGTCTGGCACGTCACATGTCCCAGACTCGAGAGGCTCATGCTTCTTTCCATTGATCTCGCGTGTGATTACTTCTGGGCGACTCACTTGCAATTCGTAACCCTCACGTCGCATATTCTCGATCAATACAGCCAACTGAAGTTCACCTCTGCCAGCGACTTCCATCACGTCGGTTGACTCAGTGTTAGCTATCTTGATTGACACGTTTCCAAGAATTTCTTTCTGCAAGCGGTCACGCAAGTGGCGGCTTGTCAAGTACTTGCCATCTTTGCCGGCGAAAGGCGAAGTATTCACACCGAAACTCATGCGAAGTACTGGCTCGTCAACTTCAAGGCGCAACAATGGAACGGGATTCTCAATGGATGCGATGGTGTCGCCAACTTCAACTTCGTCAATTCCGCTCATGATAAACAAGTCGCCTGCAATGACTTCCGCAACGTCTACACGATCAATGCCGTGGAATGCCATCAAACCACTGAGCTTGCGCTTCAGTACTGGTGCAGGATTGTCGTCGGTTGGTTTTTGACAAAGTGATACTTGATCGCCTTTGCGCATGACACCGGAAATAACACGACCGATGGCAAGGCGTCCCAAGTAATCAGAAGCGTCCAAGTTGGTCACCATTGCTTGCAGCGGTGCGTTCATATCGTTTTGTGGTGCAGGGATGTGCTCAACGATCGCATCAATCAGCGGAGACAAGTCGCCATCTGGCGCTGGCATGCCAATACCTGCCATTGCGAGACTGTCACGCGCAACAGCCGAAAACACCGGAAACGATAAGTGGTGATCAGCATGTGCAAGGTCCAAAAACAACTGTTCAACTTCGTGCAGCACCTCTTCTGGGCGTGCGTCTTGACGGTCAACCTTGTTAATGACCAAAATTACTGGTAAATCCAAAGCGAGTGCTTTTGAAAGCACATAACGGGTCTGTGGCAATGGTCCTTCTGCGGCGTCCACCAACAGCAAAATGCCGTCAACCATCGCAAGTGCGCGTTCAACTTCTCCACCAAAGTCAGCGTGACCTGGAGTATCCACCAAGTTGATCTTGGTGCCCTTCCACTCGATCTGGGCGGCCTTAGCCAAAATGGTGATGCCACGCTCGCGCTCTTGGTCATCATTGTCCATTACTCGATCAATGACTGCGGAGTGAGCAGCAAATGTACCCGCAGAACGCAAAAGCGCGTCCAAAAGAGTGGTCTTGCCATGGTCTACGTGTGCAACGAGCGCAATATTGCGCAACTTCTCTGGTGTTTGTGTCATGATCTTTCTTGAATTTTTTCGGGGGGATCTGAGGTGTGCCGGACGCGCAGCGTTACTTAAACTTCGTCCTCTTCGCTTTCTTCATCATCTTCATCGAAGCGAACACCGTATTTCTCGGCAATTGCTGCGTATTGATCTTCTTCGGTCTCTGCTTCTTTGCTACGTCCGCCAAGCCCAAGATCACTTGCACTAGGACCAGACTGCTTTAACTTGCGCGCTTCTTCGAAGCGACGATGACGACCCTTCTTCACGGTAGGGCTCCGAACCTTGATCGGGTGACTACCGGTGAGGCAGCCACTTAGTGGATAAACATCGCTGTAAATCTTAGCGTGATATACCTGTGATTTAGTGGCTTTTAGTTCAGATTGTTGGATTATTGGTCGGTAACAGGCGCAATCTACCGTGACCGTTGAAGCTCAATCCGGCCTCGCCCGACAAGATGCGCTCAATGTCTTTACCGACCATTTCCGCTCTCCAACCTACGCTCAATCTCCCCTGAGGTGATTTGCGCAATAACGACAAAATATCGTTGCGTGTTCCAAGCAATGTGGCGTCAATGTGATGAGTTCTGGCCAACTCACTCATCCATGCTGTGATCAAGCCAACAGCTGGACGCAACTCCTTGTCGACATCGTCGTTCTCAACCTGTGGCAGCGAAACAACGACGCTCTTGCCTCGTTCGACCGCCGCAAGCAGTTCACGTCCTACATCGCCACCGATCTGCCGGCTCTCTACTCCCCGTGCTTTGAGCAACTCATCTGAGGAAGTCGGCATGATCTGAGCAATTCCGAGTATTGCCATGTCTGAAAGCACCCTACGCGGAGGAATATCGGCGGCCATTGCCTTACGCTCGCGCCATTCGCATACGGCTTGAGCAACACCTCGAGTTTGACCTTTGAGTGCTCTGGCTTCTTTCACCCGTAGCCACGCGTCCGATGGGTCGGATGGCCCTGCGGGTCTGACACGCAACTCCTCGCAAGCCTCATACACCCAATCCAGCCGCTCAAGTTCGCTCAACCGCTTCTCGAGATTGTCCTGAATGTCAAAAAGGTGTTCAACATCTGTAGCTGCATACGTCTTTTGGTCAGCCGTCAACGGTCTTCTTAGCCAATCAGTCAAGCGATCACCTTTACTAATGCTTACTTTTAGTTCGCTCAAAATAAGAGATGACAATGAAGGCGTAGACATTCCAACAAAACCCGCTGCTATTTGAGTGTCGAAAATTCGTTGAGGAGCCGAACCACATGCATGGTTGAGTACTTCCAGGTCTTGTTGCGCAGCATGCAACACACACAATGATCCTGATGCAAAAAGATCCGCGAACAGTGCAAGGTTCACTGCGATCGGATCAATCAGAAATATTTTACTGTTGTGCTTAATTTGGATCAGGGCTAATTGCGGAAAGTATGTTCGTTCCCGATGGAATTCTGTATCTAGTGCGTAACGATCGCAACCAACCATGTCATGCAACAAAGACTGCAGATCAACATCTGAATCGATCCAAGAGATGTTCATGGGCGACAGTGGTGATGCGTGTTTGCTACGACTGTTGGCCGGTAGCTACCGGATTTCCAAGAGCAATCCAGCCAGCCGTGCCACCAATAACATTGACAACATTTGTAACGCCCTGATCGTGCAAGAATTCACAGGCTCGCATGCTGCGACCACCCGCCTGGCAAACGACATACACCTCCGCGTCCGAGCGAAATGCATCCACATTGCTAGGAACGGTTCCCAAAGGAACATGCTTCGCGGTCGGGACATGACCTGATTCGAATTCATCTGATTCGCGGACATCGATCACCGCAGAACCACTACTCAGAGCTATTTTCAATTCTTCAATCGTAATTTCTCGAACTGACACGAACAGGCCTTTCGTTGCTGGTGCTAAATAGTACCTCGGTCGGAAAGATCTGAAACTGCATTGACATTACGTACCAAATTTGCATCGAATGAAACCAACGCTATATGTAGATCTTTCACCGCACCATGGACAGACCGCACTCCGCGTTCGTATTCGACGAGCAGCTTTGGCAGACACGATTCCTTGCGCCAAACCGAGAGAAGCCAGTGGGTTTGAGGAGACTCTGTGCCGCTCACAGCAACCGCAACGTCAATAGAACTATCTTCAAGTTTGGCTAATAGTGCACGAAAATTCATCGGGCTAAAGAATGGTGTGTCGTTGGGTGCAACAGCAACAATCAGTTGTTCAGCGTGTTCCATCGCGTCAACAACTGCGGCTAAAGGTCCGTTTCCTTCGCGAGATCCAATGAAGGTTTCCAAGCCAAGTTCCAAACTTGACTGCTGGTCAGCACCGATCAGTTGTGCAGTGCCACCAAAAGCAGAACGCAAATTGTTGGCAACAATTTTGGCCATGGGTTCTGACCCAACCAACGCTAAAGATTTATTAGATCCGAATCGAGAACTCTTACCGCCAGCGAGAATGAAACAAGCGATTGAATCGGTCACACAACGATATTAGAAGGTGTGCGACGGATCGAGTTGCAATAAGAATTGCTCGCATCGGTCCGCTTCCGCATTGTCACCGATCAAACGAGATGTCTTGGCAAGACCGTTAAGACACTTCAAGAAACCACGGTTAGGTACGTGCGACCAGCGAACATATCCAGAACCCTTCCAGCCATTCCCGCGCAATGCGTCCAATCCACGGTGGTATCCAACGCGGTATGCCATGTATGAATCCATCGTGTCGCGTCCGAGTGCGCCTAACCAAGCCCAACCTTCAAGATAGGTGGGGTTTGACGCAACAAGTTTCACAACTGCTGAACGACGATCGCGATCACACTCTCCGAGCGCTGCATCGAGTGCAGATGTCAGCTGTGTGTTGACCTCTGGCAGACACATATCGGCTGGACCAACCCCTGTCAAACTCACATGTGCGCTCATATGTTCAGCATAGGGTCGCGCTCATGGCAGAATATGCAGATGAATTTATTTAACTTAAATGCCGACTTAGCTAAAAATCTTTCAGTCGGTGCAATAGTTTCATCTGTCGTCATAGTGCTTGTCGTGTTGAAGTTCGCTTCATCTTTAATCACGAAGCTTCTCCTCATAGGTGTTTGCTGTGTTGTTGGGTATTTGGGTTTCACCCAGCGAGACAGTTTGATCGCTTGTATTGAAGTAGTGAGAGCCCAGGCTGAAAGCGGCCAGCCAGTTGAAACTACGTGCAAACTTCTCGGCCAGAACGTGCGCGTTCAGCTCCCATCGCTACCATCTCAGGGATGAGCAATACTGCCGCAACTGCTTCATTGTTGGCGCAATTGGACGCTTCGCCAACCTCACATCATGTTGTCGAATGGTGGCGCCTGCGGTTGACCGAAGCTGGCTTTAGCGACTGCTCAACCAGTGATGTTCTTTCGGCCGAGCAAGGTTTTATTTGTCGGGGCGGCGCGATTATCGCTTGGAATATTCCGCAGGGATCTTTACGAAGCGGTGTGCGTGTAGTTGGTGCGCACTCAGACTCACCGGGTTTGCACATCAAGCCTCAACCGAATAAACAGTATGCAAACATGTCCCTCCTCGGAGTCGAGGTGTATGGCGGACCACTACTCAATTCTTGGCTTGACCGTGATCTAGGAATAGCGGGTCACGTGGTCTTGGAAAATGGCTCGACAAGACT
>CANGZK010000059.1 GCA_947458565.1 Acidimicrobiaceae bacterium | reverse complement strand
GTAGAAGAGGACGATTTTGGTGGGTTCGATAACTCTAAATTTAGCCGTGCGGCGATAAATAAGGCGTGGCTGACAAGCGCCTCGGCGTAGCCTTGACTCTCATGGAAATCATGCAGTCGCACAAGTTGGCCAATGTCTTGTATGACATTCGTGGGCCTGTGCTTGAAGAAGCCAAGCGACTTGAGGCTGCAGGACACCGAATCATCAAACTCAATATCGGAAACCCTCAACCGTTTGGTTTTGAGACTCCACCGGAAGTGTTGGTTGAAGTCGTACGCAACCTGCCGATATCGCAGGGATATTCAGATTCGCAAGGCATCTTGTCGGCGCGCACAGCAGTCGTACAGCACTACCAAGAGCGCGGTATTGACATCACCGATGTGGACGACGTGTGGCTGGGCAATGGAGTGAGCGAACTTATCCAGGTCGCTCTCAACGCATTGCTCAACGAAGGTGACGAAGTTTTGATTCCCGCACCGGATTATCCGTTGTGGACTGCATCGACAAGTTTGTCGGGTGGCACTCCAGTGCATTATTTGTGCGACGAATTAAACGGTTGGATGCCCGACATGAACGACATCAGGGCAAAAGTAAGCGATCGCACAAAAGCAATCGTGATCATCAACCCAAATAATCCAACTGGTGCTGTGTATAGCCCAGAGATTTTGCGAGAGATTGCCGATTTTGCTGCAGAGAGAAATCTCATTGTGATGGCAGACGAAATTTACGACAAGATTTTGTATGACGACGCAGTGCACACAACTTTTGCATCAATTGCCCCAGATGTTTTTACTCTCACGTTTAATGGTCTTTCGAAGGCCTATCGCCTCGCGGGCTTTCGCGCTGCGTGGATGGTGATGACCGGCCCGCGCAAACACGCAGCAAGTTATATCGAAGGCATCACGATGCTCACCAATATGCGTTTGTGCGCCAACGTTCCAGCTCAGCACGCGATTCAGACCGCGCTTGGCGGACGACAGAGCATTAAGGACTTGGTATTGCCAGGTGGGCGACTGCTCGAGCAGCGCAATGCTGCGATTACTGCCTTGCGCAAAATCCCTGGTGTCTCGTGCGTCGAACCAAAGGGAGCGTTATACGTATTTCCAAAGCTTGATCCAACTATGTATCCGATCTCGGATGATCGCAAGTTTGTGCTCGATTTGTTGCGAGCCGAGCATGTATTAGTAGTACAAGGAACAGGTTTCAACTGGCCGACTCCAGATCACTTGCGCATTGTGACATTGCCATGGGCGGCTGATCTCACTGAAGCTATTGGTCGCATCGGAAACTTCCTGTCGACGTATTCGCCAAAATAAATCCCCCGCCGAGAAAGAATCCTTTATGCCAGCAGTAACTGCAGACACACTGACGCTTCCAAGAATTAGTGCGGCGTTGTCAAAGCGCCCTCGTTCGGTGCGTTCGATCACAACCGCACCAGGTGGTTTCGAGGGTGAAGGTTTTCCAGTGCGCCGCGCTTTCGCAGGCGTTTCGACGGTCGATCTTGATCCCTTCATCATGATGGATCAAATGGGCGAGATTAATTATGCTCCGCTCGAACCACGAGGTACCGATTGGCATCCGCATCGTGGCTTTGAAACTGTTACGTATTTAATGGACGGCACATTCGTGCACCAAGACAGTCACGGCGGTGGTGGAATCATTGCAAACGGTGGCACGCAATGGATGACAGCCGGTAGCGGAATCTTGCATATTGAAACTCCACCAGAAGACTTGGTCATTCGAGGCGGTTTGTTCCATGGAATTCAGTTGTGGGTCAATTTGCCTTCAAAACTGAAAATGATTTCGCCCGCTTACCAGAACTTGGAAGGCGATCAGGTGGTCTTGTTGTCATCCGAAGACGGTGGCGCACTCGTGCGTCTCATCGCCGGAGATCTTGGTGGTCATCACGGACCCGGGTCAACACAAACACCAATTGTGGTCGCACACGCAACGCTCAGTGCCGGAGCACAGATGACATTGCCGTGGGACTCGTCGTATAACGCACTCGCTTACGTGTTGTCGGGAAGCGGAACTGTTGGGGATGATGCACACCAGATCAAACTTGGCCAACTGGCGGTATTCGTTGATGGCGACTCAATCACGCTGCGTGCATCGGCCCACGAAGCACTTGATGTGATATTGCTCGGTGGTCAGCCAATACGCGAACCAGTTGCTCAGCACGGACCGTTTGTTATGAACACAAGAGACGAACTACAACAAGCGGTTAATGATTTCCAGCGTGGTCTTTTCGGAACTGTTCCCGCCAACGGACTTCGTCCGTTTAGGCGTTAAGAATTATTGTTTTAAAGAATCATTACACTCAACTACGTGTCTGGGCCCCTGCAACTTGAGTTTGTAACTTCGGCTGTCAACATTCGTGACTTGCCTGAATCACCGATAGAAGTTGCGGTAGTTGGTAGATCAAACGTGGGCAAGTCATCACTGATCAACGCACTTGCAAATCGCAAACAACTTGCACGGGTTTCCAATACACCTGGTCGCACACAGTTGATCAATTTGTTTGAAACGCCAGATGGCGGAACAGTTGTTGACTTGCCGGGTTACGGATATGCCGCAGCGCCTGGAAATGTGCGCAAGCGTTGGCAGAGCATGATCACTAATTACTTGCTCGACCGTGAGTCTCTGGTGATGGTCTTTGCATTAGTTGATGGAGTAATTGGGCCCACCGAATTGGACCAACAGGTGTTGGGCGAACTTGAAGAAAATGGAATTCCATTTACGGTGGTTGCTACAAAGCTCGACAAAGTGAAACCATCGCAACTTGAAACTCGCAAGCGCGATCTAGCTCGTGGATGTGGTCTTACTCAAGATGACATTGTTTGGGTGAGTGCAACAACTGGCATCGGCATCGTTAAGTTGCGCGCCTCGGTGGGCAACTATCTAAACGTAAAGAACGCCAATAAAAAGCGCTAACTAGTTATCGTGCGTAGGTGACGCCACCGTCTACAACGACGGTTGAGCCAACGACGTAATCGCCGGCACGAGATGCCAAATAAATTGCGGCACCAGCCATGTCTTCTGGAGTGCCAATGCGACCAGATGGAATTGCCGCTGCGATCGCATCGCCATGGTCGCGTGCGACCTTATTCATGTCGGAAGCAAAAGCACCTGGCGCAATTGCGGTGACGCCGATTCCATCTTTAATGAGGCGCAATGCCATGCGCTTCGTCATATGAATGAGGCCAGCTTTGCTACCTGCATATGGGTATGTCTCTTCCATGTTGGTAGAGATGCCATCAATTGACGCAATGTTGATGACCTTTGCAAGATGGCCATTCTTTGCAGCAGCAGCGCGTAGTTGTGGTGCGAGCGCCTGGGTCAAAAAGAAGGGCGTCTTGAGGTTGAGATCGACTGTTTTGTCCCAGCCACTTTCTGGAAACTCATCGAACTTTGCACCCCATGCAGCACCAGCGTTGTTGACAAGAATGTCAAGCGTCTCTTCACGTTTTGCTATTTCAGCAGCGAGAGCCTCAACGCCTGCCTGGGTCGAGATGTCTCCTGGGATCGAGATGCATTCGCCATACATGCTCAGATTCTTTGCCGCGGCATCACATTGTGCAGCTTTACGAGCAGTTATATAGACACGCGAGCAACCGTGCTCTAAAAATCCTTGGACGATCATGGCTCCAATGCCACGCGATCCACCAGTTACGAGTGCTACACGACCATTAAGCGAGAAGATATCTTTCATCCGAGCCACTGTAGATGGTGAGTAGTACTGTCAACGGGTGCGCAAAAACCCGATGGTGGCTATTTTCCTAACAATTTTCGTAGACATGCTCGGATTTGGAATTTTGATTCCTGTATTCCCACTGTTAATCAGCCCCGGTTCACCATTTCGCGTAACCCCTGAAGCTTGGTCATTTACCCAGGGTTTGATCATGCTTGGCTGGCTACAAGCGATATTTCCGTTTTGTATTTTTATTGCTGCGCCGATTCTTGGGCAGTTGTCGGATCGACATGGGCGTAAGCCGGTTCTCGCATTCTCTATTTTTGGTACCGCTATTGGCTACGCGTTGTTTGCGATCGGTATCAGTACTGCAAATATTCCACTGTTATTTGCAGCACGCGCACTCGATGGTGTTACTGGCGGAAACTTGGCAGTCGCGCAAGCAGCAATTGGTGACGTAAGCACTCACGAAAATAGAGCGAAGAATTTTGGCATGCTTGGTGCCGCATTCGGACTTGGGTTTATCATCGGCCCGTATCTTGGTGGGCGTCTCAGCACTCCCGACACAAGTTTTTATGGTTTGTTTCACACCCCAAGTTGGTTTGGTGCCACTACACCGTTTTGGTTTGCAGCAATCCTGTCGCTCGCTAACTGCGCAAGCATCATGACGATGTTTCCAGAAACGTTGAAGGAAAAGTTCCATGGTGGCCGCATCAAAGCAAGCCAGGCAGTCAGCAACGTGATCGTTGGTTTTAAGTCAGATCGACTGCGCATTGTGCTCACCGCAGGATTTTTGTTCAGTGCAGGGTTTACATTCTTTACTACATTCTTTGGGGTATACCTTCGCAACAACTTCAATTTCTCTTCTGCAAAAATTGGCGACTACTTTGCGATCGTTGGACTATTCATTGCTGTGTCGCAAGCAGTAGTTGTAGGCAAAGTCGCAAAGAAATTGGCTGACTGGAAAGTGCTTCGGTTCAGCATGTTTGGTCTCGGCGCCATGATGTCGGTGTACTTCATAATTCCGACGTCATCGTCGTCGTATTTGTATCTCGTCATCCCATTCTTTACGTTGTTTAATGGTTTAACGATGGCCAACATGTCGAGTTTGATCAGTCGATCTGCCGAGATGGGTCAGCAAGGTCAGGCAATGGGTATTTACTCGAGCGTGTCGAGCCTTGCTCAAGTGCCAGCATCAATATTGGTTGGGTATATCACCACCGGCATCACCTCGAGTCAGCCTCTGTTTGTGTCGTCAGCATGCATCATTCTTGGTGGCATCGTTTTCGCCCTATTATTTAAACCAAAATATGTGATGGAGGGTGCTCATGCCTAGTGACCGAATGCTGAAAACAATGAATGGGATACACCGGATGATTCTCGGTGTCACACGTGGCAAAGCAGGTTGGACAACATTCAATATGCCTGTGCTCGAGCTGACAACGATTGGCCGCAAGAGTGGTGAACCACGTAGTTGCTTGCTGACTTCGCCGTTACAAGAAAACGGTGAGATAGTGATTGTTGCTTCGCGCGGCGGCGATGACCATCACCCGGCTTGGTATCTCAATTTGCTCGAGACCCCACAGGTACAGGTGTCATATAAAGGTGCACCTCACAAGATCATGACTGCGCGTACGGCTAACGCTCAAGAGCGCGCACGCATGTGGCCAGTAGTTGCAGGAGCGTTTAAGGGATACGCGGGATATCAGGAAAAGACATCGCGCGAGATTCCGTTAGTCATTCTTTCTGAATCTTAAACCTGCTTGGCTCTCTGACTAGGTCGACAAATCGACAAGACGGGTAGCGTGGGGTTATGCCAAAGCCCGGAATGCACTCAGGAATAACCACAGACGACGCAATGAACTTGGCCATGTCGGCCAAAGCGGTTCCATTGTTTGAAGCCGTCAAAACATTTATCAAAAACGAGATCGATCCGATCACTGCTGAGTATTTTCGGCTTGGTGATGGTCGGTCTAATCGCTGGCAATATGGCGAAGGTCAACTTGAGTTGCTGAATTCGGTGAAAGCAAAAGCCAAGAAGGCTGGTCTATGGAACTTCTTTTTGCCAAATGCCGAGACCGGCGAAGGTTTGTCAAACCTTGATTACGCATACATTGCAAATGAATTGGGCAAGAATCCAATTGCCTCTGAGTGCTTTAACTGCAGTGCGCCAGACACGGGCAACATGGAAGTGTTGGAGCGTGTTGGCACCCCAGAGCAAAAGAAGCGTTGGCTTGAGCCGTTGCTTGCCGGAGAAATCCGTTCCGCATATGCGATGACCGAACCAGACGTTGCGTCATCAGATGCCAAGAATCTTGAGTGTCGCGCAGTGAAGGATGGCGACGAGTGGCTCATCAACGGTGAGAAGTTTTACATTTCTGGCGCGGGTGACCCACGCTGCAAGATATTGATTTGCATGCTGCGTACAAGCCAAGATGGACCGCCACACGGCAGGCATTCACAAATACTCGTGCCGATGGACACCCCTGGAGTCGAAATCCTTGGGCATATGGAAGTTTTTGGCGAAGACGATGCGCCTCACGGCCACATGCACTTACGTTTCACCGACGTACGTGTGCCAGCAAGCAACATGTTGCTGGGCGAAGGTCGTGGTTTCGAGATTTCACAAGTGCGTTTAGGACCAGGACGCATTCATCACTGCATGCGCTCGATTGGTGCAGCAGAGCGCGCGCTCGAACTCATGATTCAGCGCGGGCTGAGCCGTGAAGCTTTTGGAAAGCCAATTGCACGACTTGGAAAGAACACTGAAGTAATTGCCAAGGCTCGTATCGAGATTGAAGCAATGCGTCTAATGGTGTTGCGTGCAGCAAAAGCCATGGACACCCTTGGCAATGCCGAGGCACGCATTTGGGTGAGCGCAGTAAAAGCAATGGTTCCAGAGCGTGTGTGCAAGATCATTGATGAAGCAATTCAAGTTTTTGGTGGGGCAGGCGTCTCTCAATGGACACCACTGGCACGCATGTATGCAGGTCAGCGAACTTTGCGTCTTGCCGACGGACCAGACGAAGTGCACTGGCACGTTGTTGGTCGAGCAGAAATTGCTCGCTACGAAGGTGAAGTGAGCCCGCCGATGAAGGGCGAATAAAGGCTATATTCGAGTTTTTGGCGACACGGTCAAGCGTGGATCGCTGACGATTATTCCTTCAAGTGCCTTGTCGATTGCCGACAAGATTGCAGGCTCAAGCACAATGTTTGCGGCTTTCACATTGTCGTCGAGTTGATCTGGGCGAGTGGCACCAACAATTGCTGATGCAATATTTTTGTTTTGCAACACCCACGCAATTGCCATCTGCGCCATCGTGATGCCAGCCTCTGCCGCAATTGGTTTGAGAGCTTGCACTTTTGTCAGAGTGTCATCAGTGAGCCAACGCGAGATGAAATTTTT
>CANGZK010000058.1 GCA_947458565.1 Acidimicrobiaceae bacterium | reverse complement strand
CAGCGATTTCATCGCCACTTGGAAGTGGAACACCACCAAAACCGGTGGTCAGTGTGCCATTGCCACTGTGCTCGGCATCAAAAGCAATTTCGAGTTGCGTAAGCATCGCGGCGTGTTCTGGATTGGTACGCACAAGTTGATCAAGGCGCTCACGTTGGACCACTGACTGTTCGAGAATGCCACTGATGTCAAGAGTGAGACCGCCTACGTCGCAAACCGCACCAAGTAGTGCAGCTGAAGCAGGTGGGTACGCCATCGAGGCAACGTAGTGAGGCACTTGGGCCCACAATCCCAACGCGTCAATGTTTTGATCGTGGAGTGCGTGTTCGAGTGCTGCTTCCATGCCAGCAGGGACATCGAGGGAGCTCTTGAGATACGGAAGCGTTTGAATGAGTGGAGCATTCGGTGATGTGCATGAGATTTGCACAGCGCGCGTATGAGGGGTTGCAACTGGGTAGGCACCCAATCCCAGCATTCGACGAACGCCAAGTGTTGTCGAGAGGTTTGCTACTTCGTTGGCAAATTGCTTCCAGCGCGAATCTGGCTCTGGGCCTGTCAAGAGCAGGACATCTCGATGATTGACGTCGTGACCGATCATGAGTCGTGGGGCAGACCAGTCGAGTTTGGTGTTTACGCCTTCGCGGAGTTCCATTGTTGGGCGACGTGCGCGATAATCGACAAACAAGTCGGTATCGAATTCGAGTAAATCCGTCGCGCCGGTCTCGGCAATAAGTGCTTCCATTGCATTGCCCGCAGCAACCGAGGTGTCGATCCAGCCACTAAACATCACTACAAGAAGTGGATCGCTCAGTCGTGGAAGATTGTTACCAAACTGCGGTGCTATGCGATATGCGTCGCTCATTGTCTGTTCATTGTAGGCGCGACAACAACAATTCGGCTTTTTGTGCAGAGGCTTCAACCTGCAATTTGAATGGCTCAAATGCGGTTGTGTCATTTTGTTCGCCCATGGCGCCCGAAATGTATCGGGCGTAGACACCTTCAATAATGCATGCAAGTTTCCAGTACGCAAATGCAACGTAGTAATCCAAATGTGAGATGTCTCGACCTGAAACTTGCGCATATCGCTCTGCAAGTTGACCGCGGTTCAAGAAACCTTCGGCAGTAGTAGTTCCAAACGTTGTGCCCGAAGGCTCGTCCGTAGGTCCACTCCAGTACACCATGAGCAGACCAAGGTCGGCGAGTGGGTCTCCCAGTGTGCATAGCTCCCAATCGAGTACCGCAATGATGTCGCCTGCACTATTAATCATGCAGTTGTCCAAGCGATAGTCGCCGTGCACAATCGTTGCGGGGCCTTGCACAGGTAAGTGTTTGAGAAGGCCATCGTGTACACGATCTATCGCAGGCAACTCTCGCGTCTTTGATGCATTCCATTGCGAGTACCAACGCTTGAGTTGGCGTTCGATGTATCCGTCATGCCTGCCGAGTTCGCCGAGGCCAACGGCAACAGGGTCGACCGCATGAATGGCTGCCATTGTGTCGACGAGCGAGTTGCTTGCCTGCAGACGGCTAGCAGGAGTGAGCATCGTTAATGCGATGTCGGGATCGCGAACGATGATTCCGTCGACAAAATCCATCACATAAAACGGTGCATCGTTTACCGATACGTCAGCGCACATCCCGAGAGTGGGAGCTACCGGAACTTCGGTGTTTTGCAGTGCTGAAATCACTCGGTGTTCACGACCCATATCGTGCGCACTTGCAAGAGCGTGACTCAGTGGCGGGCGGCGCAATACATAGTGATGATTGGCGCTATCTGTCACACTAAATGTGAGGTTGGAGTGTCCACCAGCAATGAGTTCAAAATGAAAAGGTGCCACAGATCCGGCAACGTTGGCTAGTAGCCACCGAGTTACTGCCTCGGCATTAATGCCTGCCGGTGTGGGAGATGCTGCATTCATTGTTGAGCAAACTTAGTCAAGTAAGGCCCCCAAGTCATACTCGGCAGTATCGTCGTGGGTATGGCGATCGATGTAACCGATGCAACGTTTCAGGTGGAGGTCTTAGAGCGGTCAAAGACAACTCCCGTCATTGTTGATTTGTGGGCGCCATGGTGTGGGCCATGCAAAACAATCGGACCAATCCTCGAAAAACTCACTGATGCCACCGGAGGCAGAGTGATACTTGCAAAGGTAAATGTCGACGAAAATCCTGCCATCTCAGCCGCATTTAAAGTGCAGTCAATTCCGGCGGTGTATGCACTGAAAGATGGAGCAATGTTTGATGGGTTCGTTGGTGCGCAGTCCGAGCACGTGATCGCAGAATTTGTGCAATCACTGATGCCTGAGGGTGGCGCACCGACCGTGGAGTCGTTAGTGAGCGCTGGCGACGAGGCAAGTTTGCGTGAAGCTTTTGTGCTCAAGCCTGGCGACGAGAGCATTGCGATTCAACTTGCAGAGTTGTTGCTTGCAAACGGCGATGTGACTGGCGCATTGGGTGTGCTGTCTTTGGTGCCCGAAACCGACAAGGTTCGAGTAGTAATCGCTGCGGCTCGCGCCGCATTTGCACCGACTGATGATTACGACGTACAACTAGCTGCCTTGTTGCCCCAAGTTAAAGCTGATGAAGGCGCGCGCAAAAAGTATCTAGACATCATGGAGGCGATGGGACCACTCGACCCTCGTAGCGCTGGTCACCGAAAAAGATTGACTGCACAACTCTTCTAGTTGCCGCACACATTGGGTCGTGCACCAACGACTTACTGAACTCATTCGTTGGGTCGGATTTAGCCGCATTTTGGCATCAGCATTTGGTGTGATCGTGATGGTTGTCGGAGTTTGGTGGGTGGTGCGAGTACCGCCGCCGCCACCCGAATCGACGATTCCATTTGCATCATCAACAATTGCTGCAAGTTCTGTCGGCACAGATTCTGTCGCGATTCCCGCAATGCCAGTGTCTCGCATCACTGTTTATGTATCGGGTGAAGTGGCAAAGCCAGGGGTGTATGTGTTGTTACCAACAGCGCGAATGATTGATGCAGTTCAAGCGGCTGGTGGCGCTACATCTGCAGCCGATTTAGTTGTAGTCAATCTTGCAGCACCGCTCGTAGACGCCGCACAGGTTTTCATTCCGCGCATTGGTTCAACACCTCGAGTCAAATTGCCACGACCACATGCAGGCATCAACCTTCCCACTGCCGGCACTGCTGTTGTTGGTGCGGTCGGTGGTACTAGCGCCACTGCTGTTCCAGGAATCGTTGATCTCAATAGTGCATCATTGAGCGATCTTGATTCGCTGCCAGGAGTTGGTCCTTCGACTGCTCAGGCCATCATTGACTACCGCGTTGCAAACGGACCATATGCATCCGTGGACGATTTGCTCAATGTGCGCGGTATCGGGCCATCAAAACTTGCAGCGATGCGCGCTCGAGTGCGTGTGTGAATGCCAGAGTTACAACGCGCCGAGCACGATGCCACTGAGCGCCAAAGCCATTACGGAGCCAATTGCAACACCAATGGCAAGTGGCCGAAATTCGCGTGCCCATTCGGGCCAGCCAGCAACTGCGCGACGAGTTGCACGTATTGCCGACACTTGGCCAAGGCCGAACCAAATAGCGGCACTCGCCAAAGTGGCAATTGCGTAACTTGCAAAAGTGGAAACTGCAGGAATTCCTGCGATGGACAACACGGGCAGTGCAATCACCAAGATCAGATAGCCAAGTATGCCAAGCAGTGAGCCGGGAAGCGCCAACAAAATCAGTCCTAACAATGCGAGTGAGGCGCTCATGGCTACAGCCACAACACCGCCGCGCTTACGCACCAGATTGCGGTTGGCGATGATGCCGTCAACGACAATGCGCGGCGAACGCGCGCGCGGTTGCGAAGTTTCCACATTTGACATAACTCAATCGTACGAGACGCGACATAGCCAAGGTGGGCATCTGCCTCAACTCAGCGACAACTCTGTCTTGTTGTTGGCGATTGTGTTGTTGGTTTCCTCGCGAATGTCGACCAAAATCGCAGATCATGTTGTTGTCAGTGTGTGCGTCAGTGCTGTTTTGATTGTCGCTAGTGCATTGCGCAGGGGAAATCTTTTCTTGCTAACAATGTTGATTTTGTTCGCATTTTCAGGTGCGTGTTTGGGCGCTCATTCGTGGAATCAACTTGTGCAGCCTCGCTTGGGATCGTTTCATGGCGCAGCCAAGGTGGTGGAAGACCCACAGTGGCGCAACGGAGGAGTGCAGACCGTATTGCAGCTAGATGGCGAGAGGTTCATCGTTTATGCGTATGGATTACCCGGTAGAAGATTGAGCAATCGCCGAGTAGGCGAGGTGATGCAAGTTTCTGGCGATCGTTTGCGTCTTGAAGCGAGTAAACAACACCGGTTGTCATACCGACACATTGTGGGAACTTTTGCCGTTCGTGAAGTGAGCGAGAGTTTTGGCAATGGTTCTGTGCTGTATTTGAGTGCCAACAACATTCGCAATTCACTACAAGACTCGGCAGATGTTTTGCCCCGAGACGAGGGGGCGCTCTTCATGGGTTTGATAATCGGTGATGATCGCGAGCAGCCGGCCGAAATGATTACCGCGTTTCGAAATAGTGGTTTATCGCATCTCACTGCTGTTTCAGGACAAAATGTTGCATTTCTATTGACGGTGATGGCCCCGTTGTTGATGCGTGCTCGATCGTCGTGGAGATTTGGTCTCACACTGTTTGTGCTGATGTGGTTTACCATCGTGACTCGAGGCGAGCCTTCGGTGTTGCGTGCAGCGATGATGGCTGGGTTCGTTGCTCTTGGCACTGCACGAGGGCGTGACACACCCGCTAGACGCATGCTCGGACTCGCAATCATTGTGCTCATTGTGTGTGATCCACTTCTTGCGTGGGCGGTTGGGTTTTGGATGTCGAGTTCAGCCACGTTGGGGCTACTGATCATCACTCCACAACTCGCAAAGATCATCCCCGGGCCTGCTTGGTTTTCAACAGCGCTCTCTACAACGATGGGCGCACAGTTGGGGGTGATGCCAATTACGGCAATCGTTTTCCATAGTGCGCCGGTGATTGCGCTTGCCACCAACTTGCTCGCAGTTCCTGTTGCTGGCGCGGTGATGTTGGTGGGTATTCCGCTTGGGATGTTGGCGGGAATATTGGCCCAAATCTCTACCGGCGCTTTCATGACTGTGTGCGTGACTGCACTGATGTGGCCTGTTGGGGTCGCCGTGCGATGGGTTTGGTGGGTTGCGGTTCTCGGCGAACGGATATCGATGCATGGCAGTGTCAATGCATACGTCTGGTGCATCGTGGCTTTGCTGGTCATTTCTGCGAGAATATCGGCGTGGCGATCTATTTGATTACGGGCAGTGATGCCAGATTGGTTTCGGTCAAACTTTCCGACCTTGTCACGCAGCTCATCGGTGATGGCGACCGCAACACCATGCTTCTGAGTCATGATTTGGAATCGCTGGGAGCCGACGATCGAGAACAAGAAATTGCCAATGCAATGGTTGGGGCTCAGACTGGTTCGCTTTTTGGTGGCGACCGAGTTGTGGTGTTGCGCGGTATTGGTGAAGCAACCGTTGATCAACTCAAACCGCTTGTGGCGTATCTTGCGCAGCCGCTTGAAGACACGCAACTCGTGCTCACCGGTTCGGGCAAACTTGCAAAATCGATAATTGATGCACTCAAACAAGCAGGTGCGACAACCATAAATACGTCTCCACCAAGTCGATTCAACGAACTCTCGATGTGGTTTCAAGAACAACTCACCGAAGCGGGTCTCAAAGTTGATTCAGGTGCGCTCAAGATGCTGATTGAGTGGCTGGGTCAAGACCAAGCAAGGCTGCCATCAATTATTGAAGTACTGGTTTCCACATATGGCACCAACAAGAAACTGACCGTAGACGAGATCGAACCATTCCTTGGTCAAGAGGGCAGTGTTATGCCTTGGGATTTGACCGATGCAATCGACCTTTCTAACTCGGCCAAAGCAATTGCGATGTTGCGACGCATGATACGAAGTGGTGAGTCGCACCCAATGCAGCTCATGGCACTGTTGCACAATCATTATGTAAAACTTCTCAAACTTGATGGGCCAGAAGTACACACTGCGAGTGAAGCGATGGCAGTCATTGGTGCAAAAAGCGAATTTCAGGGTAAGAAATATTTGGAGACGTATAGAAGGTTGGGTGCTGCCAATATTTCTGCAGCACTGCAACTGCTTGCTAGAGCCGACATTGACCTGCGCGGAGGCAAGGATTTAGACGAAGAATTAACGATGGAAATCTTGGTTGCAAGATTGAGTCGCATGGGCGGCGCACCGCAACATGCAAAATCGGGCGGCGGGTTTACTTCGCGGCGTTGATTTTTTTCATCAGGCGGCTCTTTTTGCGAGCAGCTTGACGAGGGTGAATGACGCGCTTTGAAGCGGCCATATCGAGGCGCTTAACGGCAAGGCGCAATGCCTCTGGGTTCTCAGGTGTACCGATTGTCTCGGTGGCGTTCTTCAAGCGGGTACGCACTTCGCTCTTCGTCGCGCGGTTACGCGAGGTGGCCTTGGCGTTGGTGAGAATTCGCTTCTTTTGGCTCTTGATATTTGCCACTTCGACTACCCATTCTTTCGTTAGACACCCTGAAGATTTCAGGACTGCTCAGGCTAACAGCGACTAGGGCGTAGCCCCAACTGTAGAATTTGAGGGCTGTAGCGCCATCGTCACCAACAAAACCTGGCCCAGCAGAACTGAATCGCCTCAATGGATCTCGCAACAATCCGCAATTTCTCGATCATCGCTCACATCGACCACGGTAAGTCGACCCTTTCCGACCGCATTTTGGAGATGACCGGGGCAGTGCAGTCGCGAGACATGCGTGCCCAATATTTGGACTCGATGGATCTGGAGCGCGAGCGAGGCATCACGATCAAGGCACAAAATGTGCGCGTGCCTTGGAAGGGTCATACGTTTCACCTCATCGATACACCTGGTCACGTCGACTTCGGGTATGAAGTAAGTCGTTCGCTCGCAGCATGCGAAGGCGTTGTGCTTGTTGTCGATGCCGCGCAGGGGATTGAAGCACAAACTCTTGCCAACTGTTACTTGGCTCTCGAAAGCAATCTCGAAATTGTTGCAGTGATCAACAAGATTGACTTGCCAGCTGCAGACCCAGACCGCTATGCAAAGGAAATTGAAAAGGTCGTGGGTATGCCTTCCGAAGATATCTTGCGTATCTCGGCGAAGACTGGTGTTGGTGT
>CANGZK010000057.1 GCA_947458565.1 Acidimicrobiaceae bacterium | reverse complement strand
GTTGCAGTTTCGGGGCACGTAAAAAATCCTGGAGTGTTCGAGATCATCAACGGCACGACAACATTTAGAGACTTGTTGTACGGAGCAGAGTTTTGTGGCGGTATTCGCAACGACAACGAACTCAAAGCATTTGTGCCAGGCGGCGGTTCGGCACCGTGGTTTACGGCCGATCAACTCGACTTGCCGTTCGAAGCAAGCCAGGTTGGACCAGCAGGTTCGATGCTTGGTTCTGGCGCAATCATGGTGATGGACTCCACCACCGACATTCCAGCTGCAGCACTGACGCTCACACATTTTTATGCACACGAATCGTGTGGCAAATGCACACCTTGCCGCGAAGGTGGCACGTGGCTCGAGCGAATCCTCACTCGCATTGTTGATGGCACTGGCACAGAGGCTGACTTACAACAAATTCTTGAAGTTGGCGCAATGATCTGCCCGGGAGACTTCCCGCACGCATCAAATGAAAAATTAGGATTGGCAGCCGTGCCATTCCCTTACAAGATGACCACTATTTGCTTTGTTGGACCATCTGCATTTGCGCCGTTGCATTCTGCAATCACATTGTTCCGCAGCGAATTTGAGGCTCGTTTGGTCAAGCGCATCTCAATTCCTGTTACTGCAGTCTCAACATCTTCGACGGTTGGGGCATAGTCATGACAACAGTTGATTCAAACACAACAGCGCCAGAGCCAGTCGTGGATCCAAATGCGGTCAGCGTCACTATTAACGGCAAAGTTGTTGCTGCACGCAAAGGCGAAATGATTATTGCGGCCGCAGATCGCACAGATGATTTCATTCCACGCTTTTGTTATCACCCACGCATGGAACCGGTGGGCATGTGCCGCCAATGTCTCGTTGAAGTTGTTGGCCCACGCGGACCAATGATGGTGGTGTCATGCATGACGCCAGTTGCAGAAGGCCAAGTCGTTAATACAGAGACTGAAGGTGTTAAGAAAGCTCAAGAGGGTGTGCTCGAGTTGTTACTTGCCAACCATCCGCTCGATTGCCCGGTGTGCGACAAAGGTGGCGAGTGCCCGTTGCAAGATCAAGCATTTAGCCATGGCCCTGGTGAGAGCCGCTTCGTCGAAGAGAAGCGTCACTACGAAAAGCCAATCGCCATAAGTGAAAATGTGTATCTCGATCGTGAGCGTTGCATTTTGTGCGATCGTTGCACGCGCTTTGCTGACGAAGTTGCTGGCGATGCGCTGATTTCGTTTACAAGTCGTGGAAACAATACGCAAGTAATGACATTTCCTGACGAGCCATTTAGCTCGTACTTCTCGGGCAACACTGTACAAACTTGCCCAGTTGGCGCGCTCACCGCAAAGCCTTACCGATTTAAGGCTCGCCCGTGGGACATCGAGCATGTTGAGAGCACCTGCACAACATGTTCAGTTGGCTGTCGCACAGTGGTGCAAAGCAGTCGTGACGAATTGGTTCGCTATCAGGGTGTAGACAGCCAGCCAGTCAACTGGGGATGGTTGTGCGACAAGGGCCGCTTCAATTTTGAGTCGATCAATTCAAAGGATCGCCTGACGACTCCGTTAATCAAAGACGCAAGCGGAAACTTGAGCGCAACGAGTTGGTCTGTAGCGATCGATTCGGCTGCTCGCATGTTGCGCACAGCGCTCACCGTTAGCCCGCAGTCTGTTGCCTTTATCGGCGGTGCGCGCGGCACCAATGAAGATGCATTTGCATGGGCGCAACTTGCCAATGCGCTTGGTGTCGACTCGCGCGACTCACAACTCGCAGACGGACTTCCACCGCAAGTGTTCTCGTTGCCCCAAGCAACAATTGCCGACATCGATACAGCCAAGACCATTATCTTGCTCGCCCCAGACCTCAAAGAAGAGTTGCCAGTGTTGTACCTACGTGTGCGGCATGCAGCGGAGAAGCGCACGGGTCGTGTAGTTGAAGTGTCGCCTCGCGTAACTGGTTTGGCAGGTAAGGCATGGAAGAAAGTTCATGTTGAGCCGGGCAAGACAGCAGCCGCACTGCGCGCACTCGCTACTGATGCAGCATTTACGGCACAGCTTGCAAGTGGTTCTGTCGTTGTCATTGTTGGCCGCATGAACTTGGCCGAATCAGAAGAGTCTGTAGTGCATGCGCTTGCCGAAGTGCTGCATATGGCACCGCAGGCCACGGTGCTTCCGGCGTTGCGTCGTGGCAATGTTCGTGGCGCTATCCATGCTGGTCTCACTCCTCGCAATGGTGGCAAATCAACATCCGAGATTCTTGAAGCAGCCGCAGCAGGCAAGATTGAATGTCTAGTTTTGCTCGGCGCCGATCCGCTCTCTGATGTTCCCGATGCCGACTTGGCTCGCCGTGGTATTTCTGGCGCGCGCAACATCATTGCAATTGATACCTTCATTACACAATCGTCAGCACTTGCCGACATCGTGTTGCCAGCTGCTGCTTATGGCGAAAAAGTGGGCACGACAACAAACGTGGAAGGTCGCATCAGCAATGTTGCGCAGTCGATAACGCCAGTTGGTACTTCACGCCCAGACTGGATGATTGCCGTCGAGTTGGGCACAGCAACATCACATGATTTGGGTTTTGCTTCGTATAACGAAGTGCGCACAGCAATGATTTTGGGAGTTAGTGAGTTTGCTCCCGCTACGGATACCCACGCAGTGGAGCACGACGGAGTGATCGTTGCGCATCCAACTCCAATAACGCTCACACGTGCCGATGCCGCAAGCATTGAGCGTAACTCGTACGACTATCGCGCAGTTGTGTCGCGCAAGTTGTACGACAATGCAATCGGCACCGCCAAGAGCCCGTCGTTGTCAACCCTTGCTCCTTCGGCGGCAGTCATTGTTCATCCGCTCGATGTGCCTCGCATTGGCGCGCAGGTTGGCGAGTCGGTACGCGTCACTTCGCAGCGAGCCACATTGGTGTTGCCATTGCAAGAGTCTGTCGACGTGTTGCGCGGCACCGCATGGTTGCCAATCAATTTGAGTGGTTCCGATGCACGCGAATTGTTGGATGTCACCAAAGACGTCATTGATCTCAAGATCGAGAAGATTTCATGAACAACATGTTTGCGATAGATCCGTTGCTCAACGGCGAATTGTTGTGGACACCGCTTGTCATTGTGCTCCTCAAAGTGCTTGCTGTGTTCGTGACGGGCCTTGTGGCAACCATGTTGATGGTGTGGTTTGAACGCAAAGTGATTTCGGGAATGCAAAACCGCATTGGCCCAAACAAGGCAGGCCCATTTGGATTACTGCAAACACTTGCCGACGGAATCAAGTTGTTCTTTAAAGAAGATCTCATTCCAGATCGCTCAGATCGCTTCGTGTTTAAACTCGCTCCGTTTTTGTCATTCGTGCCAGCGTTCTTGTCGTTTGCGATTATTCCGCTCGGTGGCGACTTTCGCGACGGCAATAACGGCATGGTGACTTGGTTTGGTCATGCAACTCGCGTACAACTTGCAGACCCGCCGGTTGGCGTGTTGTTTGCACTTGCCATCTCGGCAATTGCTGTTTACGGAATCATGTTGGCTGGCTGGTCGAGCGGCTCAAAGTACCCACTTCTGGGTTCGGTGCGCGCGTCTGCACAGATGGTCAGTTATGAAGCAGCACTTGGTCTTTCGCTTGGCACAGTGTTCTTGGTGACGGGCACACTTTCAACGAGTGGCATCGTTGCAGCCCAAAGCTCGATCGGCAACTGGAACGTTGTTGCTACAGGGGTCGTGCCCTTCGTCATCTTCCTTATCGCAGCAACTGCAGAACTCAATCGCCCTCCATTCGACTTGGTGGAAGCTGAGCAAGAATTGGTTGGTGGTTTTAACACCGAGTATTCGAGCATCCGATTTGCGTTGTTTTATCTTGCAGAATTCATGAATACCGTGACCATGAGCGCACTGATTGTCACCCTGTTTTTTGGCGGTCCACAGCCCATCTCGATCCGTGGCACAGTTCTCGATATTCCGTTTGTTCCAAACGGTATTGAGGGCACCATCTGGCTGTTTGCCAAAGTGCTCGTGTTTCTCTATATATATGTCTGGCTGCGAGCCACATTGCCGCGATTCCGCTACGACCAGTTGATGAACTTGGGTTGGAAAGTATTGATCCCTGCATCGCTTGGTTGGTTTATGTTGATCGCAGCACAGCGTCTTGGCCGTGACCAGGGTTGGAATACCCTGATTGTCACCACAGTTTCAGTTGCAATTCTTGGCGTAAGTTATGCGCTCTTGCAAGCAGCATTCAAAGTGAGTGCCAAGCAACGCGAAGTCGAAGGGTCGATGTTCTAATGGGTTACTTCGGAGGCTTTTTAGTTACTGCTCGTCAACGCGGTAAAAATAATCAGGTGACCACTCAGTATTCGGGCGGTCGTGTGCGCCGCAAGTCAATCAGCAAGTCAAAGAGTGGTGAGTCGAGCAAGCGTGCCGAAGAAATGGACGCAAAGATCGACAAGCCAGAGCGCTTGCATGGTCGTCATGTGCTCAATCGTTACGAAGATGGTATGGAAAAGTGCATCGGCTGCGAATTGTGTGCTGCCGTATGCCCAGCGAAATGCATTCACGTACGTGGCGCCGACAACGATCCCGACAATCCAACATCGCCAGGCGAGCGTTTTGGTTGGATCTATGAAATCAATTACTTGCGTTGCATTCACTGCGACTTGTGTGTTGAGGCTTGCCCAACGGAAGCAATCACTGAGTCAAAGTTGTTCGAATTCTCATTCACCAATCGCCAAGATGCGATTTATACAAAGACCGAATTGCTTGTAGGCGATGACGGTCAACCGCAACACATGCCGTGGGAAGACTGGCGTCCAGGGGAAGATCAAAACACGTCTGGCTGGATGCGCGCAACCGCTGCGTCTGGTGATGCATCGTTTAGTGGAGTAGTTGGCTGGAGCGGCGAGCTTGGTTACGGCGTGCGTGCCCCTGAAGTGAGTAGCGACTAGTGGAACTCTTCGTTTTTGTTTGTGCCACGGCCATGATCATTATTGGCGCACTTGGTGTCGTATTACGCAAGCACCCCGTGCACGCAGCACTCAGCTTGGTGTTGACCTTGTTTGGAATTGCCGTGTTATTTGTAGCCCAGCACGCCGAGTTTCTGGCTGCAGTGCAAGTGATTGTGTATGCCGGCGCCATCGTGGTGCTGTTCTTGTTCGTGATCATGTTGCTGGGCGTTGACCAAGTTGAAAACCTGAAGACTGAGCCACTTGCAGGTCAGCGCTGGGTTGCTGGCGTAGTTGGTGCATGCCTGCTTGGCCTACTTGGTGCCGCTATTTACACTGGCGCAGATTCAGTGATTTCGCGTGGTGAGGGCATTGCGAGCAATGTTGCTGGCGATAACCCTGATGCCAATATTCAGCAATTGGCTTCGTCTATTTTTTCTGATTACGTGATGGCTTTTGAAATCACTTCTATCTTGTTGGTCGTTGCCGTTGTCGGCACCGTGCTGCTGATGCGCCGACGCACGGTGGTCAAGTCATGAACGCACTGATTGTTGTACCCACCACAACCTGGTATTTGCTCCTTTCTGCAGCGCTGTTCACAATCGGCACTGTTGGTGTGTTGGTACGTCGCAATCCACTTGTCATGTTTATGTGCATCGAGTTGATGCTGAACGCAGTCAACCTCACGTTCGTAACCCTCGGTCGTCGTCTTAACGACATTGATGGACAGGCGATTGTGTTTTTTGTGCTCGTGGTGGCAGCAGCAGAAGTAGTAGTTGGCCTTGGCATCATCGTTGCGATTATGCGCCGTCGCAGTGGCATCACTGTTGACGACCTTGCAGAGTTGAAGGGCTAAGCCGTGACTGGTTTTTTCACCGATCATCTCTGGCTCGTGCCTGTGTTGCCGCTATTCGGTGCACTTGTCATCATGGTTTTTGGCCGCCGCCTGGGCGAACCGCAGGCTGGCTGGCTTGCATCGTTCATGACCATTGGGTCGTTCCTCATTACCGTTTCGGTGTTTTTCAATCTGCTTTCTCGCCCGGCTGAAGAGCGCCACCAAGTAGTGACAATGTTTAAGTGGTTGCCAGTTGGCTCGCTGCAAGTAGACATGGCGTTGTTGGCAGACCCGTTGTCGATCACGATGGCGCTGTTTATCACTGGTATTGGTTCGCTGATTCACCTCTATGCAATTGGTTACATGCACGGCGATCCAAAGTTTTCAAAGTTTTTCTTGTACCTCAACCTGTTCGTGTTCTCGATGCTCATGTTGGTGCTCGGCGAAAACTTGCTCGTCACCTTCCTTGGGTGGGAGGGCGTTGGCGCTTGCTCGTACTTCCTCATTTCGTTCTGGCATACGCGCGACTCTGCTGCAGTTGCCGGCAAAAAAGCTTTTGTTACCAACCGCATCGGCGACTTTGGTGTGATGACCGCAATGTTTCTGGCGTTCAGTGCAGTAGGAACTCTCTCGTATGACGGCATCAATGAAGCCGCTCATTCCGGTTCGTTAGCCCCGGTGACAGCAACGGCCATCGCGATGTTGTTGTTTGTTGGTGCATGTGGCAAGAGTGCGCAGTTGCCGCTGTATCTCTGGTTGCCAGATGCGATGGAAGGCCCAACACCGGTTTCGGCGCTCATCCATGCGGCAACCATGGTGACGTCTGGTGTGTTCTTAATGACGCGCATGAGCCCAGTGCTCCATGAGTCGTATTCATGGGCACCAACAGTCATTGCGTGCGTCGGTGCAGCAACTGCGTTGTATGCGGCCACGGTTGCAGTCGCACAAAATGACATCAAGAAAGTATTGGCGTACTCAACGGTGTCGCAACTCGGTTTCATGTTCTTGGCGATCGGTTCAGGCGCATATGTTGCAGCCATTTTCCACATGATCACTCATGCATTCTTCAAGGCACTGTTGTTCCTCGGCTCTGGTTCTGTCATTCATGGCATGCACCACGAACAAGACATGCGTCGCATGGGTGCGTTGCGCAAAGTAATGCCAGTTACTGCAATGACGTTCATCATCGGCTGGCTTGCGATTGCAGGAGTGCCACCATTTGCGGGTTTTTGGTCGAAGGACGAAATCTTGCTCTATGTGTATGCGAACAATCGCGGTTTGTATGTAGTCGGAGTAGTGACTGCATTGTTGACGGCGTATTACATGACGCGTCAAGTGATCATGGTGTTTTACGGTGAGGCAAAGTGGAATGATCATGCAGCCGAAAATGGTGCGCATGGCGACTTCACTCCGCACGAGAGCCCACGCATTATGTTGATGCCGCTCGTTGTTCTCGCTGGGCTTGCAATTGTTGGTGGTGCACT
>CANGZK010000056.1 GCA_947458565.1 Acidimicrobiaceae bacterium | reverse complement strand
CGCGGATGTTTTCGGCCTCCACAATGTTCCTGTGCTCATGGGCGCTAAAACACCGTTAAGCGGCAACATTGATCATGTGACCCAGGCCCACGGTGCAAGCGGTTTAGATGGCCCTGTCCGTCGAACGCCTCATACGAAGTTGGACAGTCGTGATGCGGTGGATTTTTTGGTGGAGACTTGCCGGAACAATGAAGGCATCTGGATAGTCGCGATTGGTCCGCTCACAAATGTTGCATTGGCCATTCGCGCAGATCACACACTGATTGACAAAATTGCGGGTATTTCTCTGATGGGTGGATCAATCACTCATGGCAATGTGACGGCAGCAGCGGAGTACAACATTTGGTTTGACCCACAAGCGGCATCGGAAGTATTTGACTCTGGTGCGCGAATAAAGATGTGTGGATTGGATTTGACCGATCAATTGACAGTCACCGGAAAGTTTGCTTCAGATCTGAAGGCAATCGCTACGGATGCAAGTCAATTTTGTGGAGAATTGATCGATTACTACCAGGGTTATGCCGCAAAAATTGCAGGAGCAACTGGCCCGAATGCTGCGCTAGTTGGTGCTCCATTGCATGACCCCTGCGCAGTGCTTGCACTTACTCACCCAGAGTTGTTCACTTCTGAACGCATGGGTATACAGGTCGAAACAGTGGGTACGCATACGTTGGGGATGACTCTGGCAGACACAAGGCCTTGGGAAAATCATTCGAGCTCGGCAATTGAGGTGATGCAAACAATAAAGGCAAACGAGGCACGCCAGATTATTGTCAACTCATTCAAGGGTTAGCGTCAACAGCTACTTTTGCTTTGGCCTAAAGGCTGTTAACCCGCCACCAACTTCGAGGCGCGCTCCACCAATCAGGTCTACGCAATAGGGAACTGCTGGCATCACGGCAGTCAGGCACTCGGCTATCGAGCTTGGTTTTCCAGGCAAATTGATAATGAGCGACGAGCCGCGGATGCCTGCTGTTTGTCGAGACAAAATTGCTGTTGGTACAACCTGCAAACTCACCTGACGCATGAGTTCGCCAAAGCCAGGCATCATCTTGGTGCATACGGCTTCAGTTGCCTCTGGCGTGATGTCGCGTAGCGCTGGGCCCGTGCCACCTGTGGTGACAATGAGGCAACAGTTTTCAGCGTCGGCGAGTTCGATGAGTGCGCCCGAGACCGCCGCAACTTCGTCGGGCACAACACGACCCACCGCAACCCATTCGTTGGTCAGGTGTGATGTCAAGAAATCTTTGATTGCTGGGCCGCCCAAATCTTCATAAACACCAGCCGATGCGCGATCGGAAACTGTGACGATGCCTATCTTGGCAATTGGTGTATTCATTTGGTGTGAACTTACCACTGCAACAATTGACTACCACTTTTTCCCCGAGGATTGGTGATGTGCGCCCATAGGGACTTTCGCATTTGTGACAAGCCATAACGAAAACCAACACGTTGAAACGCTGCACGGGAAAGAATGGAGAGACGCTCGGTGGTTTCGCGCAGGTTATTGAGTAGAGCTTGCTGAATTGGGTTGAGGACTAGTGATGTGGATGCCGCAGTGAAGTTGTGGCGCTCAAACCCAAACCATTCGTAGTCTTCGTGGTAGGTGCCAGCAATGAGTTCAGCGGTCTCCTTGTCAATAATCTGATCAGCTTTAATGCCAAGGCCGCTATTGAGGCGTTGTAATTCGATGCTTGTTCCTGCACGGTCGTTGATTGCATCGGCGATTTTCTGCATTTCGCCTGGGCGGTCGATATAGATGCGGTGGTGGTACTCGAGTTGGTTGGCGTACAACGTATTGAATTGGGGTCGGAAGTGATCGTCGATAGCAAAAGCGTCTCTGTTGTTGTTAATTGCGCGAGCAAATTTCTTAAATGTTGCCGCAACGTCTACACGACCATCAACAATCACATCTCCGCACAGGTCAATGATCGATTGCGGGGTGCCAGGGGCGTGCAAGAAAACTCGATTCTCCCACGAGGAATATGCGCGCTTGATCGGGTCACGAAGGGCAGCAACTCGCATCCATTCAGATGACTGGATCACTTCCCACTGCTTCTTGCGCGGTAAATCGAATAGGCGAGTGAGGCCGTGTACGTGGTAATTGTGAATGGTTTGCTCTTGCGAGATGTTTGGCGTAATGATCTTGTGTGCAGCCTCTGCGTTGTATGAGCCCTCAGCCTGCGAGATCAGCAATTTGAGTGTGCTGCAGGCCACCTTTGTCGTTGGTACATACAGAACCTTGATGCGTGGCGCAACAAGTGCATAGTTAATCAATTCAGGAAGACTTGGATGAGCGACAAACTCCATTGAGTAATTTTACTCGTTTATGAGAGCCTTGTAGCGTTTAGAGAGCGCTATTGATGCGTTCGATCACCAATCGATGTACAGCATTGACAGCGTCATCGATTGACTCGCCAGTAATACCCACTGTGAGGTCTGGCGACTGCGGTGCTTCGTACGGCGCGTCCACACCAGTAAGTCCGCTCATTTCGCCCGCGCGCACTTTCGCATACAAACCTTTCGGGTCACGGCGTTCGCATTCTTCGACAGCGGTTGATACATAAACCTCAAGAAATGTGAGGTGATCCACTTCGTGGATTCGTCGGGCTCGTGAGCGGCTGTCGCTAAAAGGGCTGATGATCGGGACGAGCGTGACTGCCCCAGAGTCGGCGAACAGGCGAGCAACTTCGGCAATGCGACGCACATTTTCCCAACGCTCATGATCGCTGAAACCTAAATCGCTATTGAGACCGTGGCGCACATTGTCGGCGTCGAGCACGTAGTTGTAGACACCACCGGTTGTAAGTCGGTCTGCAAGAGCATGCGCAATTGTCGACTTGCCTGAACCCGATAGACCGGTAAGCCAAACGGTCATGCCGTGAAGATGATGCGCTGCCCATCTTTCGTTACGTCCGACTGTTGGTTCGTGCCAAATTGCCTGGTTCATAACGACCTCTTTCTTGGCTAGTTACTCTTTCAACCTTATGTTCGCGGCGACAGCAACATGCCGGCGCCCGCTGTTTGTCCTGTCGCTTCGTCAACAATGATGAAACAGCCTGTTGAACGGTTTTGGTGGTAGTCGTCAAACATTATTGGTGCTGTGGTGTGCAATGTGACCCGACCGATTTCGTTCATCTTCAATTCGTTTATGCCAGTTTCGCGATGAAGAGTCGAAATATTGAGGCGATAGAGAACATCAGTGATTTTGGCTCGCGCCGTATTGGTGGTGTGTTTGATTGAGTAGATCTTGTCCTGTTGCATTGGGGACGCATCATCCATCCAACAAAGCATCGCTTCAAGTTCTTGCGACACGCGAGGACGGTTGTTTGGCCTGCAGATCATGTCGCCACGCGTGATTGACAAATCATCGGCAAGCAACAGGGTGACTGCGTCACCGGGCTCTGCCTTTTCTACTGGTCCAAGAGGCGAATCAATGCCCGTGATCTTGGTCGTGAGGCCAGATGGCAAGACCATTACATCGTCACCAGCATGCAAGACGCCGCCTGCGACTCTGCCGGCAAAACCGCGATAGTCGGGAAACTCGCTGCGCTGTGGGCGAATGACAAATTGCACTGGGAAGCGGGTATCAATGCGGTTGTCGTCACTCGCTGTATACACGTTTTCGAGGTGATGTAGCAGTGTTGAGCCCTCGAACCACGGCATGTTGGCAGAGCGAGTCACGCAATTGTCACCAGCAAGCGCACTAATTGGCAAAAATGTGACGTCTTGCAAATCAAGTCGCGATGCAAACTCTTCAAACTCTGCACGAATGCGGTCAAACACCGCTTGGTCGTAGTCGACCAGATCCATTTTGTTGACACAGATCACCAAGTGGGGCACACCAAGAAGAGATACGAGCAAACTATGACGGCGAGTTTGCTCAATCACTCCTGTGCGGGCGTCGATCAACACAATTGCCAAGTCCACATTTGAGGCACCAGTGATCATGTTGCGCGTGTACTGAATATGGCCTGGGCAGTCGGCGATGATGAACGAACGCTTTGGAGTCGCAAAGTATCGGTATGCGACATCAATCGTGATGCCTTGCTCGCGCTCAGCACGCAGGCCATCGGTAAGTAACGACAAGTCGACGTAATCGTCACCACGACGTTTGCTGACGGCCTCAATGTGCTCGAGCTGGTCCTCAAAGATGCTCTTTGAGTCGTACAACAAGCGACCAATCAGTGTTGACTTACCGTCGTCCACCGAACCAACTGTTGCAAAGCGGAGACGCTCCATTAGAAATAACCCGTTCGCTTGCGATCTTCCATGCCTGCTTCCGACATGCGGTCATCTGCTCGGGTCGCACCACGTTCGGTGACTCGAGCAACTGATGTCTCGGCGATGATGTCTTCAACTGTTGAAGCAACTGATTCGATAGCTGCTGTGCATGTGGCATCGCCAACGGTGCGGAACCGGACCATTTCTTCGACCACGGTTTCGTTGGCTTCCGGTTGCAAAAACGAAGTTACTGCCATCCACATGTTGTCTCGGCGAAAAACTGGTCGGCGATGTGCGTAATAGATGCTTGGAAGGTCGATGTTGTACTCGGCAATGAACGACCAAATGTCGAGTTCTGTCCAGTTGGAAATTGGGAAGATGCGGAAGTGCTCGCCTTGGCGATGACGACCGTTGTAAATCCCCCATAGTTCTGGGCGCTGATTTTTGGGATCCCATTGGCCAAACGAATCGCGGTGCGAATATACGCGCTCTTTTGCGCGTGCACGTTCTTCGTCGCGACGCGCACCACCGAACACTGCATCAAATTTGTGTTCAGCGATTGAGTCAAGCAGGGTCACGGTTTGCAATGGGTTGCGACTCGCACGGGGGCCGGTCACATCGGCAATTCGCCCAGAGTCAATAGATGCCTGCACAGAACCAACGATGAGTTGTACGCCCATATCTGCAACGCATCGATCGCGAAACTCAATGACCTCGTCAAAGTTGTGGCCAGTGTCAATATGCATGACGGGGAATGGAATTCGTGCAGGGGCAAAGGCGCGAACCGCTAAATGCAGCATGACCACGGAATCTTTGCCACCAGAAAACAGCAGCACGGGGCGCTCGAACTCGGCAGCCACTTCGCGGATAATTGTGACCGACTCATCTATCAGGCCACTCAAAGACGACTTCATGATGGTTCAGGCTAGTTCGTAAATCACAATTTTATGAATTGTAAAGCCAAGTGGGATAAAGGTTTCATCAAGTTTCGACGTAATTACAAAGTTGCTTGGCGTGTTATTGTCTGTTGCGTGCCGTTTGGCGCGGAGCAACACAACGACATATGCATCATGCATAAAAGGGGAGAGCACAACAGATGAGGAAAAATCACATTAAGGGTTTTGCCCTTGCTACAGCAGCAGTCTTCGGACTTCTTGCTTGTGGTGGGAGCGATGCGGCCACTGATACAACAGTTGCAGAAACAGTTACGACTGACGCTGCAGCCGACTACAGCATGCTCAAAGTTGCTGTTGTCTACATCGGTGTTCCAGACGACAAAGGCTGGACATACCAGCACGAACAGGGCATCCTTGAACTCGAAGCTGATCTCGGCATTGAAGTCAAGCGTGTAGAGAACGTTCCTGAAGGCGACGAAGGCGAAGCAATCATGGAAGGTCTCGCAGCTGAGGGCTATAACTTGATTTTCGCTACTTCTTTCGGTTACGGAACACCAATGGCACGCGTTGCAGCGAAGCACCCAGAGGGTTGCTTCCAGTGGGCAACAGGCGCCAAGTTCCTCCTCACCGCAGAAATGGGTGGAGAGTACGCAACATTTGGTGACATTCCTGCAAACTTGGGCACGTACTTCGGTGCTGCTGAAGAAGCTCGTTACTTGAGTGGTATCGCAGCAGGCGCAGCAAGCCCAACCGGCAAGCTCGGTTATGTTGCAGCGTTCCCAATTCCAGAAGTTATTCGCGGAATCAACGCATTTACACTTGGCGCGCAATCTGTTAACCCAGATGCAACCGTTCAAGTTTCTTGGACAAAGACATGGTTCGGACCAGATACTGAAAAAGAATCTGCAGAATCACTTCTTGCAGCAGGCGCTGACGTGCTTGCAATGCACCAAGACACCACAGCAACCGGCCTTGCAGCCGATGCAGTAGGTGCCAAGTGGGTCGGTTACAACAGCGATGTTGTTGAAGCAGCTCCAAACGCATGGCTTACCGCTCCAACATGGAACTGGGGTCCTTACTACATTCAGACCGCAAAGGCCGTTGCTGGTGGCACATGTCCATCAGACGAGTACTACGGTTCGATGGCTGACGGAATGGTCACACTTGCTTCATTCGGTACATCAGTAGATGCCGCAACACAAGAATTGATCGCCGGTAAGGCAGCAGCAATCATCGATGGTTCATTCGCACCATTCCAGGGTCCAGTTATGGATCAGGACGGTAAGGAAGTTGTTGCTGCTGGTGCAAAGCCAGAGTTGCTCGACTTGCTCGGAATGAGCTACTTCGTTAAGGGAGTAATCGGTTCTCCAAAGGGCTGATCAATAAATGAGTAATACCTCTCACGAGGTTGCACAGGGGCCGCACCACAACAGTGGTGCGGCCTCTACTGCACTCTCAGCGCATGCAATTGACAAGAAGTTTCCTGGCGTTCTTGCCAACGACTCTGTCGACTTCGATGTTCGTGCAGGTGAAGTACACACGCTCTTAGGCGAGAACGGAGCTGGCAAAAGCACACTCGCTGCAGTGTTGTGTGGTCTATACCAGCCGGATTCTGGGTATCTCATGCGCAATGGTAAGCGCATCAACTTGTCTTCACCACGTGCAGGTTTGCAGCACGGAATAGCAATGGTGCATCAGCACTTTCGTTTGGTTGAAAGATTTACTGTTTCAGAAAATGTGATTTTGGGTAGTCGCGATTTGCCGTTCAAGTTGAACCGTCGCGAGATTAATGAAAAAGTTGCAGCAGTCGCTGAGTCGTATGGACTACCGATTGATCCGGATGCAACTGTTGGCGATTTGTCAGTTGGGCAACGCCAACGAGTCGAGATAGTAAAAGCGCTGTATCAAGGCGCAGAGATTTTGTTGTTAGACGAGCCGACTGCAGTGTTGGTTCCGTCAGAAGTTGAAAAGTTGTTCGAAAATGTGCATGCGATGACAGCGGCCGGAAAATCAATTGTGTTTATCAGTCACAAACTTGGTGAAGTTGTCGAGATCTCCGACCGAGTCACTGTGTTGCGCAATGGGCGAGTGACGGGCCATGTTTCTGGCAAAGGCACTACCGATACAAAAGAACTTGCACGCCTCATGGTTGGTCGCGATATCGAGCTCAATGCTCAGCGTGCTACGCATGCGACGGGCCATGAGGTGTTGCAGATTCGCAATTTGTCGCTCAGCGTAAATGACGTTGCAGTACTCACTGATATCTCGTTCAATGTGCATGCAGGTGAAATGGTGGGCATCGCAGGTGTTGCCGGTAACGGACAGCGTGAACTCGCTGACACTATTGCTGGTCTCATTTCTCCCACCAATGGTTCAATTGCT
>CANGZK010000055.1 GCA_947458565.1 Acidimicrobiaceae bacterium | reverse complement strand
CTGCTAACCCGGTGGACCTTACAGATGGTGTGAATGGTGATTTCTATATCAACACCACGACGAACACTATTTTTGGTCCTAAAGCTGGGGGAGTATGGCCAGCAGGCGTTTCACTCGTTGGTGCGAATGGTACGAATGGTACGAATGGTACGAATGGTACGAATGGTACGAACGGCACGAACGGCATTGATGGTACGAACGGTACGAATGGAGCTGATGGCGCGAAGGGTGCTACTGGTGCTACTGGTGCTGCTGGTGCACAGGGTCCTGCCGGTGATGTGGTCCTGGTGTTTGAATACAAACTTGGTAGCCAAAGTTTGTCGAAATTATCAGTGCGCAAGATCAAGAATTTAAATGAATTCAAATTGGCGAAAAGTGCCAAGATAGTTGCGTATCGCAAGGCTGGAACGTCTGTCAAAGATTCAATGGTTCAAGCTAGGGCGATGGCCGCGCAGATTCGATTGAGCCATCCGACAATGAATGTCACAGTCAGTCCTTCACCTAGTCAATTGAAAATATGTAAGCCAATTGGCAATCAGTGCATGTCGGTTGTACTTTCTAAATAATTTGATTGGTGTTGGTGGGTGCTCCAGCGCTCACCAACACCTTCATGGTTTTGGCGGTACCGTAGCGAGATAATGATCGCTATTCACGACGCTCAAAAAGTAGTGCTTGATGCATGTGAAGTGCTTGCGCCCGTTGCTACATCGTGCGAGCAGATGTCGGGCAGAGTGCTGGCACAGGATGTAGTGGCGCCGGAAAATGTGCCACCTTTTGCCAACTCGGCAGTTGATGGCTACGCGGTACGCACTGCAGATACCCAAACAGTGCCAACTGAGCTGGTTGTTGTAGACACAGTCGCTGCCGGTGCCGAACCGAAGATTGCTGTAGGTGACGGCCAGGCAATACGCATCATGACCGGTGCACCGATGCCAAAGGGCGCTGACGCAGTAGTTATGGTTGAAGACACGCAGCGTGTTGGTGATGATCGAGTCTCGATTGGCAAAGCAGCGAAATTAAACGACGCGATTCGCGACGCAGGTAGTGACGTAAACAAAGGTGACACAGTATTTGTGGCTGGCACTGTGCTCAACGCTGCTGGAGCTGGAGTATTGGCAAGCGTAAATGCTCGAACAGTGCAGGCATATCCGCGAGCACGTGTTGCGTTGTTGTCGACTGGTGATGAACTGGTGACTGACGGATCTCCACTCAAGATCGGGCAAATTCGTGAAAGTAATTTGACGATGCTTGATGCAATGATTGCCGCTTCGGGATGTGAAGTGATCAATCTAGGAATTATTAAAGATGACGAGGCTCTGCTTGAGCGAGTGTTGCTTGAGGTGATTGAGCGATGCGATGCAATCGTGACAAGCGGTGGTGTGAGCATGGGCGACTTCGATGTGGTGAAGGCAGTGTTGTCGCGCATTGCAAAGATGCAGTGGATGCAACTTGCGATTAAGCCCGCAAAACCATTTGCATTTGGACAACTTCAAGCATCAGATGGGCGAGTAGTGCCAATTTTTGGATTGCCAGGCAATCCAGTTTCTTCGATGATCAGTTATGAATTGCTTGCGAGGCCTGCGCTGCGCAAAATGATGGGGCATACGCGCGACTTGTTGCGCACAACCGTCAAAGCAGTGTTGGATGCCCCAATTAAACGCAAGCAAGACGGCAAGGTGCACTACGTGCGAGTGTTTGGTGCCTTTGAAAGTGATGGCCGATTGCACGTGCGCGACACTGGGCCACAAGGAAGTCACCAGCTTGCGTCAACAGCCCTTGCAAACGGCCTCGCATACGTGCCAGATGGCATGGGCATCGAGGCTGGTGCAGAAGTTGATGTCTACGTGATCGGCAATTTGCTGGGCTAGCGCTTTGCCACATGCCCGTAGGCTGTTGCAATGGAATTGATCGATCCATTTGGGCGAACCGTGCGCGACCTGCGCATCTCGATTACTGATCGCTGCAACTTCCGCTGCACATACTGCATGCCTGCAGAGGGCATGAAATGGTTGCCCCGTACTGAAGTGCTTTCCTATGAAGAACTGCACCGCCTCGCATCTATCTGTGTAAACCACTTTGATGTCGATGGCATTCGCCTCACTGGTGGCGAGCCAACGATGCGCGCACACTTGCCTGTGTTGGTGCAAAAACTTGCAGGTTTGATTGTGCCTGCAACTGCCAACTCTCCGCGAGCAGGTAAACCAATTGATCTTGCAATCACCACCAATGGCGCAACCCTGCGGCTCATTGCCCAAGAGTTGCGCGAAGCCGGACTCGAGCGCATCAACATCTCGATCGACACGCTGAAGCGCGAACGCTTTTATGAGATGACCCGACGCGATGAACTCGAACATGTGTTGGATGGTATTGATGCTGCGATTGCTGCGGGATTTTCGCCAGTCAAACTCAATGCAGTTGTACAGCGCGGTATTAACGAAGACGAGATTGTTGACCTTGCAACATTTGGTCGCAACAAGGGTATTGAAGTTCGGTTTATTGAGTTCATGCCACTTGATGCGCAGGGCACGTGGGAGAACAATCAAGTTGTTGGTCAAGATGAAATTGTCGCCGCAATTGCAGCCGTGTATCCGCTCGAGCTCATGCCGGCTCGTGGGGCAGCACCTGCCGACCGCTGGCGTTATCTGGATGGCAAAGGCACAGTTGGCGTAATTCCGTCAGTGACCAAACCATTTTGCGGCGACTGCGACAGAGTGCGCCTCACTGCAGACGGCCAATTTAGAACATGCTTATTTTCAACAAATGAGTTTGATCTGCGCGCAATGTTGCGCGAAGGTGCGAGCGATGATGCGATTGCGGCAGAGATCAAGCGCGCAGTGGGCACCAAGTGGGCGGGGCACAACATCGGTAACGTGACGTTTGTACGTCCACGACGTTCAATGAGCCAGATAGGTGGTTAGTCATGAGTGATTTACAGTTTTCACATCTTGATCCAGCAGGCAACGCCCGCATGGTCGACGTCACGCCAAAAGAGGCCACGCATCGTCGTGCAGTTGCGCGTTGCAAAGTGTTTATGAAGCCCGAGACAACTGCTGCGATTGCCAATCGCGAAGTGAAAAAGGGTGACGTTATTGCAGTCGCTCGAGTCGCCGGCATTCAGGCTGCCAAGCGCACCAGCGACATGATTCCGCTCTGCCATCCGTTGCTTATTGGTGCAGTGCACATCAATTTTGAAATCGCCGACGAATTCATTGCTATCGAGGCCCAAGTAGACACGGTCGATCGCACAGGCGTTGAGATGGAAGCCCTGCATGCGTGCAGCGTTGCTGCCCTCACCATCTATGACATGTGCAAGAGCGCGGACAGAGCCATGGTGATCGGTGAATTGACGCTGTGGGAGAAGTCGGGTGGCCGACAGGGGCTCTACCGTAGGGAAGATCAGTCAAGCCAATAAACATAAGGGTTTCGGCTCTATTAGCAGATCAAATTACCCCATTGTTGTCCTATTTGTAGCCATTCTGTAATACACTCAATCCACTCATGAGCAAATTGATTTTGATCATCGTCGGCGCCGCATGGCTCGCAGTTCTCTTGCCTCCAATGGTTCGAGCCAAATTGCATGGCAGCCCATCCAACTCGGTCAGCAATTTCCGTCGTCAGTTGAATTCACTCGAGACTTCGGGTGGCCGAAGCCAGCAAGGTCAGTTGCGCAACATGGCGCGTCCACTTGCCCCATCGCCGCAATACCGCAATGCAGCCCAACGCACTTCACGCCCACAACAAGGCCCGTTGAGCAACATCACTGGTGCATTGATTCGCCCAGAGGGTATTCGTCATCACCGTGCACCAGCACTGTTGACCCCACAGGCCATGGTGCGCCAGCGTCGCCAAAACTTGGTGGTTGGCATGGCGGTCGTTACTGGTATTTCGTTGTTCTTGGCATTCACGACCGGCTCGAGCGCGTTTGTCTACCTCTTCACGGTCAGCCTGCTGGCCTTGGTTGGTTACTGCTACGTGTTGGTGCAATTACGCATCAAGCGCGAAAATGAGCGGTACCTGCGCCAGTTTCGACGCGTCGCCTAAAGTCGCTGCCCGCTAGGGTTTGCTTGCAAACAGGGGCTGTAGCTCAGTTGGCAGAGCGGTACGTTCGCAATGTACAGGCCAGGGGTTCAATTCCCCTCAGCTCCACGCCAACGGCGAAGCAACAACAAACGGGGGATAACAAAATGGCAATGTCATGGCAAGAAGCAAACGCAGCAGTAACTGCACCAGGACAGATTTTTGAACTCATCGATGCTGAAGTGATGGGCGTTAAGACACAGATTTTTAAGAATGCTCCGCAAAACCTTGGACAAGTTTTTGCTGGCGCACGTGGCCATGGTGATAAAACATTTTTGGTTTACGAAGGCGAAACATGGTCGTTTGCAAAGACGATGGATCATGTTGACGCACTTGCATCGCTTCTCGTCAATACATACGGAGTGAAAAAGCGTGACCGCGTGGCAGTTGCGATGCGTAACTATCCGGAATGGGTTATTTCATTTGCCGCGATTATTTCGGCAGGTGCAGTCAACGTGTCGATGAACTCGTGGTGGACAGAAGACGAAATGAATTTCGCACTCGAAGACTCCGGTGCGACCGTTTACATCTGCGACGAAGAGCGCTATGCAGTTGGTGCTGCAACGTGTGCCAAGCACGGAATCAAAGTGCTTGTAGTGCGCACCAACAAGCCAATGCCTGCAGGCGTAGACAAGTGGGAAGAAGTCTTGCCACTTGGTGCCGCGCATCCAGGCGCAGAGATCGATCCAGACGATGACGCAACCATTTTGTACACCTCGGGAACAACCGGCCGACCAAAGGGTGCGGTGTCGACGCACCGTGCGATCGTATCGTCATTGATGGCCTTCTCTTCGCGCAATGCAGTGCTCACACTCGCAGGAACAAAACTCAAAGAAGTAACTGGTCCAGAAATTCCAACATCGTTTATTTTGATTGTGCCTTTGTTTCACGTAACAGGTTGTGTGCCTGTGATGATGAGCTGCTTTATCGCCGGCCTCAAACTTGCAATCATGTACAAGTGGGATGCTGAGAAGGCTCTTGAGATGATTGAGCGTGAGCAAATTACCAACTTCGTTGGCGTACCAACACAAAGTTGGGACTTGGTGAACTCGCCAGCCTTCGAGAAGTACGACACTTCGAGCCTCCGTGCAGTGGGCGGTGGCGGTGCACCGTCGCCAACGTCGCTAGTCGGCAAGGTCAATGACAAAGTCAAAAACGGAAGCCCACAATTGGGTTACGGCATGACCGAGACCAACGCGTTTGGTCCTGGCATCACCGGCTCTGACTACCTGGCTCATCCAACTTCGACTGGTCGTGCAGTGTTGCCAATGCGCGTTGAAATTCGCGACGAAAATCTCAAACCAGTGCCAGTCGGCAAGTCGGGCGAGATCTGGTTCTCTGGTCCGATGTTGATCCGTGGATACTGGAACCGCCCTGATGCAACAAAGGAAACAATCGTTGATGGATGGTTGCGCTCTGGCGACTTGGGTCGTCTTGACGAAGAGGGTTTTGTCTACGTAGAAGATCGTGTGAAGGACATGATTCTGCGTGCAGGCGAAAACATTTATGGCGCGGAAGTTGAGAGCGCAATTTATGAACACCCTGCTATTCACGAAGCTGCAGTATTTGGTGTTCCGCATGAGCGACTTGGAGAAGAAGTTGCTGTAGCGATTTATCCAAACGACAACATGATTATTACTGCCGATGATCTGTGGGCATTTCTTGACAACAAGATTGCCAAGTTCAAAATCCCTACTCAGGTAGTGATCATCAATGAGCCTTTGCCTCGCAACGCCGCAGGCAAGTTTTTGAAGCGCGACCTGCAGCAACAGATCGTTAAAGGAACCCTCGTTCCTACAAAACGATAATTACTGTTCTTCGGGCGGTCGCACGTTTCGAAACTGGACAAGTAAAAGCAAGTCGTAGGTGATCTTGAGTGCTGCGCACGCAAGTAGTGGCCACCCAAAATTGGATTGATCGAGCATCCATCCCGCCGCAATTGGTGGGAGTGCTGTTGCGAGGCTGCGTGGCACGTTGGTGATGCTCGCTGCGGCTGCGCGTTCGGGCGGAGTTACGACCGCCATGACGTAACTCTGGCGTGCAGGAACATCCATTTGTGAAAGCAGACCGCGCAAAATAAATAGTGACATCGCAAGCCAAACGTTTGGCATGAACACAACGCCAACGAGCAACAAGCTTGCAGGAATGTGAGTGAAGACCATCGTTCGCACCAGCCCGATTCGTTTGGCAACGCGCACAGAAAGCAAAGAAGAAAATGCAGAGAGGATGCCTGTTGCAAAAAAGATTGCTCCGAGCGTGCTGACTGCAAGATCAAATTTGTGGAAAACCCAAAGTGCAAAAATTGCTTGCGTGGCAAACCCGCCACCGAGGGAGTCGAGGCTAAACAGCGCGGCAAGTTTGTAGACGACTCGGCGCGACTCGGTCAGTGCGTGGGGTGCATTCGTCGGGTGAGTATTGGCATGACTGGACAATCGTTGATATATGAAAAGCACAACAACTCCTGCAAGTGCATACATCACAAACGTAGATTGGTAACCGGCGAGCGAACTGCGGTTGTAACGCAGGGCGAGCCACAGTGGGATACCAGCGCAGAGTGCTCCAATTGAGCCAACGAGAGCACCGCTGAGGTTGTAGAGGGCAAACATGGCGGTGCGATCTGAGTCGGATACCGATTGCGAGACCGATGCCTGCTCGAGTGGCAAAAACATGCTTACATCTCCAGCCGATGGATTCATCGTGCCCAAGAATCCGATTACGAGTAACGCGATAAAACTCGTCGTGATGCCAAAAGCAACTCCCGTTGCGATCATGATGCACGATGCGTAAATAAGTAAGCGCGCCGGCGCGACTCGGTGAGCGAAGAGACCAGTGCCAATAGTGAAAATGGCAGAACCCAAAAGTGATGCGGTGATCACCGCGCCAATTTGCACGCCACTAAAACCAAGTGCCAGCAAATAGGCGGGCAACATGACATAGACCATGCCATCCACGAACCCACGAATACCTCGTGTGCCAATGAGCATGCGGCCATCGGATGAGGCGCTTTCGGGTGCAAAAAGCCAGCCAGTTCTCACATGTGTACGGTAGTTGCTGTACCAACTAGTGTCTTGTCACGTGCCACCAATTGATCTGACCCGTGACGGCGGGGTGCGTTACGACGTAGTTGCCATTGGCAACGCATTGGTTGACGTCATCGCTGCAGTTGAAGATCAGTTTCTAGAAGTTGAGCAAGTTGTCAAGGGCTCGATGACGCTGGTTGATGCAGATCGTTCTGCTCACCTGTATTCACGCATCACCAAGCCAACACAAACGAGTGGTGGCTCGGCGGCGAATACCGCATACGGACTAGCGAGTCTTGGTGGGCGCGCAGGATTCATTGGCAAAATTGCCGACGATGATTTGGGTCGAGTTTTCGGTAACGACATGAAAGAAGTAGGCGTCGGGTTTCATCCAGGTGCTACATCCACAACCGAGCCAACTGGTCGTTGCATCATTGCGGTTACTCCAGACGGCCAACGTTCGATGAGCACGTTCTTGGGTGCTG
>CANGZK010000054.1 GCA_947458565.1 Acidimicrobiaceae bacterium | reverse complement strand
GTAACGGTGTCAGTCATTTCGATGCCGCTCACTTTGTCGTCACCCATTACGCGAGTTACTTGTTTGTTCCAGATAAATGAAATCTTCTCGTTCTTGAACGCACGGTCTTGCATGATTTTGGACGCACGGAGCGAGTCGCGTCGATGAACAATGGTGACCTTCGATGCAAACTTGGTGAGAAACTGGGCCTCTTCGAGCGCCGAGTCGCCGCCACCAACCACAACGATTTCTTGACCGCGGAAGAAAAACCCGTCACACGTCGCACAGGTTGAAAGACCGTGACCGATTAAGCGCTTCTCTTCTTCGAGGCCCAACATCAATGACTGTGCGCCAGTGCTGACAATAACTGAATCGGCTGTGTACTCGGTATCGCGAACCCATGCGCGAAATGGTCTGGATGAAAAGTCGACTTTTGTTACTTTTTCGGTAATGAATTCGGTTCCAAATCGAATTGCCTGATCGCGACAACGCATCATTAACTCGGGTCCCATAATGCCTTCTGGAAAACCAGGAAAGTTTTCGACTTCGGTCGTCAACATCAACTGACCACCCGGCTGATCAGAGGTAGATGAAGGCTCACCCTCAATAACGAGTGGTTGCAGGTTGGCGCGGGCAACATAAATAGCGGCAGTCAGTCCGGCTGGACCTGATCCGATAATCAAGACTTTGCTGTGTACTGGTGTGGTCATGGGGATTCTTTTCTGTTTGGTCGAAATTTAGTCTTGCGGATGGCGGCGGCGCATCAACAGCATGCCAATAATACAAAACACGCCACCGATGAATAAATAAGACGCCCATACTGCGGTGTCGCGCGACCACCAAATGTCGAGCAGTGAATGCATTGCGCGAAGTCCGCCAATAACAAGAACAATCACTACGAAGATGGCGCCAACAATTGCCATGCTTCCAAAAATAAGGGCCCGAACAATCGCTACTGCGGGACGCGTTGTTCGATCGCGAACAAAGGCAACAATTCGCTCAATCGCATCAACCGTGCGAGATGCCCACTGAGGATCGGTGAACGGATTAGAAGGCATACGACAAGGCTAACTTGCCTGGAACGTGACTCCCGAGAGCAATCCTTGATATGGATTGGATCCACTGCACATGTCACTTTTTCCAATTTCGCGTAATGCAAGCAGTACATATTGCGCGGGCTGGGCGATGATGAAGTTGGCACCACGACGTTTTGTGTTGTTGCCAGTAGTAATGCGTTGTCCCCACCCGGCAAGTTGGGGAGGAGCAGAGTCAAGTGCTGTGTACACATCTATTTTCCAAGGCGCATTACCCATATAGACATTGAGGGTGCCAGTGGTTGGCGCCGAAAACTGAACAACCAAACCAACAAATTCTTTGCTGCCGAAATATTGGTTTGCGTAACACGTCGTGGTCCAGTTTGTTTGTGGATTGCTGTCGAGCAGCAATGGCACAAGCGCTTCGTTCTCTTCGCCGTCGTTGCCACTCGGGTCATAGCTCATGATCGAGACAATTGACGCTGGTCCTGTTGCAACAGGTGCGACTGGATCGACAATTGGCGCTTCAACTTCAGAAGACATTTTTGTTTGTCTGCCGGTAAACCACAATGCACCACCGCCAAGTAGTCCAACAACAACGAGCCCAGCGATAATCTGGCGAAGACCGTTCGTTGATGGTTTTGGTAAGCGCACGGTTTCGTCGCGTTCACGTTCATGTTGGCGTTCGCGCTCTGGCGCATTCAAAAGCGGCTGGCCAACAACGGCAAGTCGCGCAGGCCGAGGTTTTGATGGGGTGGTTGGTGCAGACCGTGTAGTCGATCGCTCCAACATTTCTCCACCAACCACCATTAACCCCGATGGGGGTGTGATTTCGGTAGTGCGATCTAACTCGCCAGTGCGTGCCGCACGTAATGCAACAATTGTTTCAGCAGCTGTTGCATACCGATGGTCAGGATTACGAGCGAGAAGTTTGTGAATAACTTTGACCAAGTTTGGTGAAAGCGATGGCCGCAAGCGAGCGAGATCGGTTGGTTCACGCTGCAGCCTGGCAAGTGCAGTATCTGCATCGGTTTCACCAACAAAAGGCACACGACCGGCGAGGCACTCATACAAAACAAGCCCAAGGCCGTAAAGGTCGGCACGACCGTCCAGCGGTTTTCCTCGCACCTGTTCTGGGGAAAGGTATTTCGCAGTTCCCATCATGATGTTGTCATTAGTGAGATCATCACCGCTCGAAACGAGTGCTTTTGCGATACCGAAGTCGGCAAGCAAACAGCGAGCATCCGACGTAAGCAAAATATTTCCTGGCTTTACATCGCGGTGCACAAAATTTTGTCTGTGTGCTTCTTCTAATGCCGCTGCAACAGACAACCCAATGTGAATAGTGAGTTGTGGTTGAAGTTTCTTTTGCTTGTCGAGAACATCGCGCAAACTTTTACCTTGCACATATTGCATGATGACGGCCTGACGACCACCGTGCTCGATGCAGTCGTACACCGCGACGATGTTTGGGTGAGTAATGCCGGCACAGGCCACTGCTTCGCGACGAAAACGTTCGGCCACATTGGCATCATTTGCCAGATGTGGTTTCAGTAATTTGACAGCAACTTGTCGATGAAGAAATGTGTCGCTCGCAAGCCACACTTCGGCCATGCCACCACGGGCAATGCGATGCTCGAGTTGATATCGGCCGCCAATAAGGCGTGAAAGTGGGCTGTCCTGACTCATCGCTGTGATGCGACAATACTTCCCAAACCCCTTATGAAACGGGGATATCTAATCAGCGAGCAACTTACTTAGTGTGAAACGTGACGCCAATTGCTCGCGGGCCGGTGTGTGAACCGATGATTGCACCAATGTCACTGACCATGATCTCGCCAGAGTAAAACTCGCGCAATGAAGCAACAAACTCGTTCACATCATCACACTCGGCCTGCAAAACCGAAAGATTCTCGATTGCTCCAGCTTGCTTCACCGTTTCGATCAGTAGAGCAACTGCTTTGCTCCGTGTGCGCTGCTTGCCGCCTTCTTGAATGAGGCCGTCTTTGATTTGCAAAATTGGCTTAATCGCCAATGCCGATGCAAACATGGCCTTGGCTCCACTAATTCGGCCGCCCTTTTTGAGGTTTTCGAGCGTGTCCAGTGCTGCCCACACCTGAGTTCTGGCAGCTAGGTCATTGGCATATGCAGCGACTTCGTCCAAACTTGCGCCACCCGCAGCCTTTTTTGCACACGCAACGGCGGCAATGCCTTGGCCCATCGACGCCGACCGGCTGTCTACTACTCGTACCGGAATGTCACCAGCAACTGCGCGAGCAGCCAACTCGGCACTCTGCATCGTGGCCGAAAGTTGAGATGAAAGCGAGATAACGACGATGCCAGTTGCACCAGCATTAAAAAGTCGACGGAATTCGGCTTCGAATTGGCCAGGTGAAGGTGCTGCAGTCTCTGGCAAAACGGCAGATGAACCACATCGCTCCCAAAACTGTGCGACGGTCAACTGTTGGCGATCAATGAACTCCTCATCCCCAAAGCGAAACGACAACGGAACGATTGAAATGTTGTTGGCGTCTGCGAGCGATTGAGGAATGTCTGAGGCACTATCAGTAACGATGCGAACGGTCATGATTGTCAGTCTACAACAGGGTAATAATCCAATTATTGGATGACATGTGCAGCAGACTTACGGCGAATTGCGCGCCAATGACTCAACCACCATGCGAGCAACACAAGAGCTGCAGCGCCACTGACCACAAGGCCGAGTCCGGCAATAGCGGCGACTCGAGCAGTGAGTTGAACACGTTGACCAGCCTGCACTAATCCATCTGGTGTGAAGAGCGCAACCTCGATGGGGAAGCGACCGCTTGCGCGGGCAATAACAGGAATGATCAAATCAATTGCGCCATTTGCTGGCACTGTCACCACACGGTCTTCGTCGGAGATCTGCAATTTAGAACTTGTGATTTCTATGGAAACTGTGAGATCAACTGCTGCCGAATTGCGAAGTTGCAAGCGCAAATCACTTTTGCGTTCGCCAAGCGTAAAACTTAACGATCTCGGAACCTTTACTGATGCCCGAAGGGCTCGAAGCTGATTGCGAAAACCGTTGAAGTACGACGCGAATTCATCGCTACTGAGTCGGTCATCAAGCATCACCAAACGCGAGGTATTCCATGCAACATGTTGAGGCGCATCCGTTGGCAACATCTTGGATGTTGAGACAAGTTCATTTGAGAGCGAGTCACTTGCTTTTCCGGCAATCGAGACATCAACTCCATTTGTGCGAGGCACTTTGACAAGCGTTGCATCGCTGTTGACGCGCGGGAGGGAGCTCAATGCTCGCAATCGAAGCTGTGGAGCGCGGTCGATTGCTACCGCAAGTGATGCGAGCAGAGCGGCATCCATCGGTGCGCCAGTTGTGGTGGTGAGAACCACAAAGTTTGAGGGCACGACTCCACCACTATCAATAACTTCTTGCCGTTGCGCCAAAAGTTCGGCGACAAGGAAATAAGCAGCAACTACTGGATTATCTGGCTTGCCTGCAAGAGCCGTTGCGTACAACGGATCTGTTGTCCTCAATGCAACATCGCCCGAAATTCGATATGGCTTGGCGTAGTTGTCGAGCTTCCCGATCTCTGCGGCTACTTGAGGCGTGAGAACAACGGTGTGCACGTTGGAGTTGTGCAGCAGCTCTGCTCCATCTTCATCAACCAGCACATTGGAAAACCAAATATTTGGAGACAGATTTTTCTCACCATTGCGAAGCTCGATGATTTGATCACCAAGATCACGTGTTTGCGAGAAGTCATTGGATCGTCCTGTGCGCAATGCACTTGACGGATTAACGGGAACAAATGGTGCGCGCAGTAAGTCGTGATTGGCAAATGCATTTTGAAGCCGTGTGAGTAAATCAATATCAACGGGCTGAGTTGAGCGGGCAAGACCATCCAAGATTTCCGGTGAAACCTGTACAGACAACGGCGCGGCACCACCCTCCAATGATCGGGCAAGATCTGTTAATTGTTTTCTTGTCGCATCGTTGATCACGAGCGCTCCGTTAGGCGCAAGAGCAAGTGGTGTAGTAATCGCTGATGCAATTGAAATAGGAAGACGCGTAGTTTCAATGGACGAGTTGAAAAAGTTGACAAATGTATTGAGCTTGGAAATCGGTTCTCCACTGCGAACGAAAGAAATCTGTATTGGGTATATGCCATCTTTTGTGAGGCGCAATGAGTTTGTGCGTGCAGTGGTTGAAAGAAATGCGGTGTAGTTATTGGTTTCAGTTCTCGATAACTGAATAAGTTGCAAGTCGGCTACTGCGAGCTGCCCAACTGGATCAGCACCAGCACTAATTAAGCGCACTTGTTCTCGGGTGGTGAGCGGTGCAAAAGCGGTGATACGCAGTGTCGTCGACGGGTCTTGTTCGAGTTGATTTCGCACATCCGCGTCGGGAACACCAACAGTGAAACGAAATTGTGTGTCAGCAAGAACATTGAAATTTTGTGCGACTAAGCGCACCTCGATTGGACTAGTTGTTGCCTCGCTTAAGGCATTCGTTTGTTGGGGAAGCACAGCAAACAACGACCAAGTCACTCCAAGCACGATGGTCACGGCCTGAGCGGCACGTCGTAAGCGTTTCATTCGTACCATTCTCACCAGTCTCACCGATATTTGTCTCGATTTATGCCAGTCCCTCAAGTTCAATTGCCAACGCCTAACCTAAACACCGTGGTTCCGCAGCGATTTGCTCCAGTGTTGGCCGAACTCGCACCCCTTGGGGACATTTTTCGCAAAGCTGGTCACCGTCTCTATGTAGTGGGTGGAACTGTGCGAGATCTGCTGCTCGATCGACAGATGAGCGAAGTGGATTTTGACTTCACCACCAATGCTCGTCCGGAAGAAACCAAACGTTTACTAACTGGTTGGGCTGATGCCGTATGGACAACGGGCGAGCGTTTCGGCACAATTTCGGCACAGAAAAATGGTCGCACATACGAAATCACTACGCACCGCGCTGAGGCGTACTCACCAGACTCCCGCAAGCCAGACGTGGAGTTCTCGGATGACATTGCAACCGATTTGTCGCGTCGCGATTTCACTATCAACGCGATGGCGCTCGAAGTAACGAGCGACATTCCAGAACTTGTCGATCCGTATGGTGGAGCAGCCGACTTGATGAGTCGCACACTGCGAACTCCGCTGTCACCAGAAATCAGTTTTACCGATGATCCATTAAGAATGATGCGTGCAGCACGGTTTATCGCGACACTGCAACTTCAGCCAGTGCCAGAGATGGTTGCAGCAGTGCAAAAATTGCATGATCGACTCAAAATTGTGTCGGCAGAACGTGTGCGCAATGAACTCGACCGGTTAATGATTTGTGATCACCCAACAAGCGGACTGTGGTTTTTAGTTGACACAGGTTTGGCCGAGCATTTCTTTCCAGAATTGCCGGCCATGAAACTTGAACAAGATCCAATTCATCGTCACAAAGATGTATTGACTCACACGTTTGCGGTTGTCGAAAACGTGCGTCCAGACGCATCGGAAAATTTTGATTTTCGAATTACTCGGCTCGCGGCGTTGTTCCACGACATTGGCAAACCCAAGACTCGCGGAATCAAAGATGGAAAAGGTGTCACTTTCCATCATCACGAGGTGGTTGGCGCAAGAATGTCACGCGCTCGTCTGAAAGCGATGAAGTATTCAACGCACGACACCGATGCAATCACCGACCTGGTTGCATTGCATCTGCGCTTTCACACATATCAAATGGGTTGGACAGATTCAGCGGTACGCCGTTACGTGCGCGACGCAGGACCATTGCTCAACGAACTCAATGTGTTGACGCGATGCGATTGCACAACTCGCAACGAAAGAAAAGCTTTGATGCTGTCGCAACGCATGGACGAACTTGAGGCGCGTATTGCAGAGTTGGCAAAGCACGAAGAGTTGGCAGCACTCCGACCCGAATTGGACGGAGCACAAGTAATGGAGATGTTGTCGATCGGTGCCGGTCGGCAGGTGGGTGACGCCCTGAAGTTTTTGATGGAAATTCGTCTTGAAGAAGGATTGTTGGGTGACGTAGAAATTCGTCACAGGCTCGAACAGTGGTGGGCTACTAAAACTGACTAGCGTTTGCGTCAATGAATTCTTTTCGACGCCCTACGGGTTGGCTGAGCCAACTCACACTCACCGACGACAGCGGTGAAGCAGTTGGTGGCGTTATTGACCACCGACTCACTCGTCGCGCATTGATCAACGAGTTTCGCCGCGGTCGTATTCGAAGAGAGCAACTGTGTGATGCGCACCCCGACTTAGTGCGCGCTGCAAAAAACTTTGGTGATGCAACTGGTGTGAAGTGCCCGATTTGTGTTCAAGACAATGTTGCGTTGGTGACATACGTATTTGGTCCGCGCCTTCCAAGCCATGGGCGCTGTATTACCAAGCCTCATGAACTTGAAGAGTTTCGTCAACTCGCACAGCGCACTGAACAGCAACGCAGCACCGAGAACTCAATCGATCAAAGCTTGTCTATTACATATACGGCCTATGTCGTTGAGTGTTGTCGGACCTGTCGATGGCACCATTTGTTGCGATCATTGCCAATGGCCACAACGCCAAAGTCCGACACAGAGTCAACCAGGCGTAGATCTAGGCGC
>CANGZK010000053.1 GCA_947458565.1 Acidimicrobiaceae bacterium | reverse complement strand
GGTCACCGACGACTGTTAAGTCGGCGGTGTTACCCATGCAGTCGAAAACTTCCTGGGTAAGAGTGGACATTGAAACTATTTGGAACCAGTCGTTGCTGGGGCAGTCCACTGTGCTTGTGGCGCAGGCGGTGCAATGTTGATAACAACAGGTGCCTGACTTGCCGGTGCAGCAGTTGCTGCAGGTGCGGGCTGTGTTGGCGCAGCGACTGCGTTTGTTGCAGGCACAGTTGCCAAGACATTTTGTGGGAGAGTCAAGATCGAGTTGTTCTGAACAGGATTTCCTGTAGTTTTTGCCTGAGCAGCGATGGTGTAGGCCGAGCTGATGCCAAGCGTAGAAGCAAGTGCAATGCCCGAACTGATAATCCTGGCGGAACGGGCTGGGTGCTTACTGCGCTTGGTTACACGCGTAGTGCCGGTTTGGGTTGGTTGATTAGTCATCGTCGCCTTCTCCTTCTTCCTCGTGTTCATTTTCTTCGTGCTCGTTCTCTTCGTGTTCGTCGTCATCGCCTCGCTTGGTAGGCGCTGGACTCTTGATTCGTGGTTGTTCGGCAACAATTGATGTGACGATTCGTCCATCAAGTACTTCTGCGTGAAACGTCATTACCGAATCACCAAGTGTCAGCGCTACCGCGATACGAGAATTGCTTTCGGTGGTTGTAGCAAACGTGTAGCCATTGATAGGTGCGACTGACACAACACTGAGCAGATTGGTGTCGAGCGACAGCGTGATTGCTGCAACACCATCAATGTTGTACGTCGATTGTGCTGCCACGGTTGGCTCTACTACGGCCGCAGCTACTTCAGTGGTTGTAGCACTTGGTGCCAGGTTGGACAGAGTTACCACTTCAGCTTGCAAGGCTGGAGCTGCTTCGGCAGTGATTACTGCGTTGTCTAATACTGAGGTATTTACCGTAAACGCCAAGGCGCCCGCGGCAAGCACACCGGTCATGGAAAGTACTGTTGCGAGAGATGTTTTCATAACGCAAACCCTATTGATACAAGTGCAAAGGGATAGTTAAGGAATATCCAAGATTCATCCAATTCTGTAGAAATTGACAGATTTCTGCCACTGCTGGAGAAAAGCAGTCAATAAGTAAGCGACAATAGAAGCATGGATGTGCTGCTTGTAGAAGATGATGACGCAATTGCATCATCACTCACTACTGGATTAGCAACAGCTGGAATGAATGTTCGTCGAGTTGCAACTGGCGCTGATGCCGTTGCAGCAAGTATTCCAGACGTAGTTCTGCTGGACGTAGGGCTTCCGGATTTTGACGGTTTCGAAGTGTGTCGACGAATTCGGCAACACAGCCAAGTTCCAATCATTATGTTGACCGCACGAAGTGAAGAAATAGATCGAGTATTTGGTCTCGAAATTGGGGCAGACGACTACGTCACAAAACCCTTCGGGCTCAGGGAACTTATTGCTCGTATTCGTGCGGTCACTCGGCGATCCGGAGCAACTGACGAAGCACTTCATGGACACATCGTTATCGGCGCATTGAGCCTAGATATTTCGACCCGTCGAGTTTTGCTGAATGGCACCGAAATAGAACTGACCGCAAAAGAATTTGATCTCTTGGCATACTTTGCCACTCGGCCAGGAGTTGTTCACCGACGCATTGACATCATGGAGTCGGTATGGGACACGAATTGGTATGGTCCAACAAAAACACTCGATGCACATGTTGCAGCGGTGCGTAAAAAACTCGGTGATCAACGGTGGATAGAAGCGGTGCGGGGAGTCGGTTTCCGACTTGAGGAGCCAGAATGAAAAAGCGACTACTCGTAGCCATGGTTGGTCTTGTGGGGGTTGTTTTGATCGCGCATGATGTGCCGCTCGCGCTTCATCTCTCGCAGATTGAACGCGACCGATTGACTACAGCAATCGAGCGAGATGCTTTCACGATTGGTGGCAAAATCTCTCCGACGTTGCCTCTTGATGATCCAGAAAGACATTCTGCGATCGATGCGGTCTTAGAGGAATACTCACAAACAAAAAGTGGCATCGTTGTCGTTGTTGATAGCAACGGCTATTTGCTCTCAAGCACCGAAACCTCGATCGCCCTCGGCACAGACTATGCAGGTAGACCCGAAATTGCGACTGCACTCTTGGGTGACCCTTCCTCAGGCACTCGGCTATCAAACACGCTTGGCGGTGATCTTGTTTATGTAGCGGTACCAGTTCTTTCAGGCGCTGAAGTTCTTGGCGCAGTGCGCATTACATTCCCGAAATCTGTTGTAGATAAAAGTGTTCGCGATCAGCTGCAGGGCTTGCTACTCGCAGCTGGCGTGTCTATTGCAATGGCGATTGTCGTTGCGCTGTTGTTCGCGCGCACAGTTTCCAAACCACTTGATAATTTGCGTGCAACAACAGATATTCTCGCCTCGGGCGACCTCACTGCCACAGCCAAAGAAGAAGGTCCGGGTGAAACTCGTCAACTCGCTCGGTCGTTCAACGTTATGGCCAAACGATTGGGCGGGCTTATGGATCGTCAACGCTCATTTGCAGGTGATGCATCGCATCAACTTCGAACCCCTCTGACAGCACTTCGATTGAGGCTGGAACAAGCAGGTGAACTGGTTGTATCTTCACCCGAGCTTGCACAGATTCATATTGATGAGGCGTTAAACGAAACAGATCGATTGGCGCATTTAACCGAACAACTATTACGCCTTGCTCGAGCCGAAGGCTCGGTCTTGGAATCTGAAAGCATTGATGTGTGCGAAATAGTTCGTGATCGTGCCCAAGAATGGCAATATCTTGCTGGTGAGCGTGATGTTGAGATCACTGTGGAAGCACCCGACAACCTGTCAATCGATGCCAATCAACTTGCAGTCAGAGAAATTATCGACAATTACGTAGATAATGCACTCGAGGTTGCTCCACCAAAGTCACAAATCACGCTTAGTGTTCGGGCACTTGCCGATGTTGTAGAGATCGTGGTCTCTGATTCGGGTCGTGGCATGTCACAACAGCAGTGCGATCGAGCATTTGATCGATTTTGGCGAGCCGATGTTGATTCAAATCGACGTACAGGTAGTGGGCTTGGTTTAGCAATTGTGGCGCAGTTGGCTCAGGCGAGTGGCATGCAAGTTGAGCTTCGTCAGTCTCCCAATGGCGGTGTTGATGCCGTGCTTGACATACCCAAGTCTCAATAGCTCACACATACTGCTTGCCACAGTCACACAGTGAAAGTCTCGTAGTCTTATAGCGATGAATGCGATTGCACTACTTGCAGCAAATACTGGCAAAGACACTATTGCTACTTGGCTTCGCACGGATCTCGTTGTCATCATCATGAGCATTTCTGGTGGTCATGTGTTGATGCGATTCGTCGCATTTCTTGCAGATCAGCAAATCATTCAGGTCAAATCGCGCAACAAACTCGATGCAAGCGATCTTTCAGCCCTCACCACCGGTGCGCACCGTGCTGCTGTGCTTGGCGCACTTCGTTGGGGTATCAATTTCTGTGTAATCGCAGTAGTAATCACGTCGGTGCTGCTGCGCCTCAGTTTGCCATCTTCGGCATTGGTGTTTCTTGGGTCAATCGCGGGCGCCGGTCTCGGTTTTGGTGCACAGCAAATGGTGGGTGATGTTATTGCAGGTTTGTACATCATCGCCGAACGACAGTTTGGCGTTGGCGATGTGGTTCGACTCGGACCTCTTGGAGTCGTTGGTTGGGTGGAGGGTCGCGTTGAAGAAGTGACGCTGCGCGTTACCAAAATTCGCACATTTGACGGCGATCTTGTGAGCGTTGCTAACGGCGTTTTGCGCCACAATGTCAACATGTCACGCGACTGGTCGCGGGTGCTGGTCACCGTTCCATTGCCACGCGAGAGTGACATCGAAGATGCGATTACTCGGATTGATGCTGTTTGTGCGCAATTGGGTACTGACTCAAAAATCGCACCATTGCTGATTGAAGTGCCAAGTGTGACCGGTGTAGACGACTTGGGATCCGAAAACGTTGAGGTTCGGGTGGCGGGCAGATCATTACCAGTGCAGCAGTGGAAGGTGGAGCGCGAATTGCGCCGCCGCATTGCTGCAGAACTGCGTGAAATGTACATCGAGTTTAAAGTCACCGAAAAAGTAAACGAAGTAGGTGAGTCCCGATGAAGTTCCGACGCCCACGCAATTCGACTCTCGCATCAATTTTTGTTTTTCTCGTTTCGTTTGGGTTCTGGCTCGGGCAACCACAGGCCGAAAAGCCAAACACACGAATTCCCGATGTGAGTTGGGTTTTTGTGACAACAACTGTTGCACCGATACCAGTAGATACGTTGCCGCCGGTTGTTGAAACAACGTTGCCTCCAGAGACAACAATCCCTGTCGATACGGTGCCAACCGAAACAACTCTTGATCCTGCAGTCACTACTGTCACTACCGTCGCGCCGTAGCGCACGTTTTCGCTAGCTATCTCACTAGTTATTTCGTATCAACAACCAAGAATGCTTCGGCTGTTCGGCCTTTTGGCAAACCACCAGCTTCTGCGATCATCTCGCCCCATCCGCGCATGCGCTCGGGTAGTCCTTCGGGGTCTGTGTGCTGGCTTGCATGGCAAAGTAACGCTGCAATCTTTTTGTCGATTACATCGGTTGTGTCGACGAAATGTTTTGGGTTTGGCCCGGCCATGATCCATGTTTCAGGCACGCTGTGTGGCGAGAGTCCACGCTCACTCAACAGTTCAGGAAACGCAAATTCATTTCGTGCGTCCGGATACACGGCGCATAATGCGGCTTCTCCAGTAGCCAAGTGGTCAGGGTGGCTGGCGTAAATACGGTTGTAGTTGCGCTCACCTGATTGGGTGAGTACTCGATCGGGTTTCACAATACGGATCACCGCACTGATCTCGCGACGCAAGTTGAGGTCGGCGACTACTGCACCATCGGGGAAGCCCAGCCAGTGCAATTCAGTTACGCCGAGCATATTTGCAGCAGCTGTTTGCTCGCGTCTGCGCAGTGCGGCAACTTCGTCTCGCGTCACGGTGTTATCAGAGCCACCAGCCTGACCATCGGTGGCGAGGCAGTACACAACTTCATGACCTTCGGCGATCCATGTCGCAACAGTTCCGCCAGCACCAAAATCGACATCATCGGGGTGCGCTGTGATAACCAAAATCTTCATCTCGTAAGGTTACCGAGACGCCAATATGTATCGCAGTTGTTTATAACCCTTGTCACGCAGTGGCAAAATTGGACAAATCTTGGATCAATCGCGAAGATTTACCCAACATGGTTCACATATGGTGAGTTTATGAAAATTTCCAAGCTAATCGGTCTCATTCGTGCAGTTGTCGACTGGTTGTGGAACCTTTTGAAGACGTTTAAATTAACTGCGGTTGTAGTCGGCATCATGGCGCTTGCGTTCATAGGCGTCAGCGTGCTCATTGGAATGCCTCCATTTGGTTTCGTCGTTATTATCGGCTTTGTTGCTGCACCGACCGTGTGGTACATCGTGCGAGCACAGCGAACGAGCACATCCACAGCGTCCAAGCTCACCAACATGCGCTTACTTTCAGTGATTTTCGCAGCAACCCTTGGAACTTTGGTTGTTATTCAGGCAATTCCGTACGGTCGCAGTCATTCGAACCCACCGATTACGGGCGAACCAGAGTGGGCTACACCCCGTACGCGTGAACTCATGGTGCGAGCATGCTTTGGCTGTCATTCCAATGAAGTGGAATATCCCGCTTACGCAAGTGTTGCTCCAATTTCGTGGGTTATTGCAGCACATATCTCAGAAGGTCGAGAAAAGGTGAATTACTCAGAATTTGGTAGCCGCCAACGGGGTGCCGATGAAACGATTGAAGTAATCCAAGAAGGCTCAATGCCACCGGGTTATTACACTCAATTTGGCAGACACCCTGAGGCAAAACTCACGACGGCTGAAATAGCCGAATTGATTGCAGGTCTCAAGGCAACACCAGGACTCTCAGAAAGATAACCATGGCCACAATCAATCTCACACTTGACACTTTTGAAGAAGCTGTAATGAGTGAAGGTATTACGTTCGTCGACTTTTGGGCAGAGTGGTGTGGCCCATGCAAGATGTTTGGCCCAATTTTTGAGAAAGCATCTGATGCTCATCCCGACATTCGATTCGCAAAGGTTGATACCGAAGCCGAACAGCAATTGGGCGGATCACTTGGAATCCAATCCATTCCAACGATCATGGCTTTTCGAGATGGGGTATTGCTTTTCTCTCAACCAGGTGCGCTACCAGCAGCATCGTTGGAGCAGCTGATCACGTCCATTCGTGAAGTCGACATGGTTGAAGTTCTTAAGCAGATTGCCGAAGAGGAATCTAAGTAAGCGCAAAGAATTTGTGCAGTAACGGCACAAAGTGCTCAAGTGGCTCTGATTTGTAGTCGACGTCAAATGACACCTGATCGTATTTTGCACAAAACTCTTCAGTAAGGGCGTAATGCTCGTGGTCTCGGTATTCGTCTCGAGCATTTTTATTGAGACCAATGTGATTCCAGAAGTAATAGCCCTGGAATATCCCATGGTGTGCAACCATCCAATAGTTGGCTGGTGAAACAAACGGTTTCAGCACTGCTGCAGCGATGGCCTCGTGATTGTCCGGGGCCAAACTGTCGCCAATGTCGTGCACCAGTGCACACACCACGTATTCCTCGTCGCGCCCATCTCGCTCTGCTCGGGTAGCGGTCTGCAAACTATGTTCGAGCCGATCGACTGGGTAACCCAAAAACTCGCCTCTCAGCTTTTCGAGTTGCTCAAGTACTTGGCTGGCCACACGGCCTTGCACAACTTTGTATTGTTCAGTGAGATCGTCCCAATCTTCTTTGGTCGATTCAGCAAACGAACGAAACGTTGCTCTGCGTGGTTCGATGCTTGAAGCCAAGGCCTACCTCTTGATTGCGTGAACGATTGATATGGAGTGCGTAGTGGTGCCGGCATGTCGATGGGTCGCAAGCTCGCGATATTCGGGGGAGTTCCACCACGTCATGCACGCTGCTTCGGATTCAAACTGAATGACGACTGTTCGGCCTGCTACTGGTGTGCCTTCGAGCACCGCCACGTTGTCGTCATAAGTAATGAATGTGCCGTTATGAGCTTTAAGAATAGGGAAGAAGCCCTTTTCGTACACGCGGTACTTGTCGGCATCGGTAATGGTGAAGTGGGCAATGAAGTGCACCGGTGATTCGCTCATGATTCCTGAATCGTATCCCACTCCATAATCAACTATTTCAAGATCGAAACAACGAGTCCAAGTGCCGCAAGGTTAAGTGTCATGATTGCCGCAGCGCTTGCCCACACGTTGCGGTGAATCATTGCCTGTAAATCTGAGCGAAGTACACCGAATCGAGCATCCATTGTGTCAAATCGTGAGTCTAATTTTCCGAATCGGGAGTCCATACGAACCGCATGATTGCGTAGGTCGCCTTTGGTCGCTGGTTCGTTCCATTGAACAGGTAGTTGGTCCATGAAGTGGATCGTTACACATTGTTTGCTCTGGCTGTCAAGTACTTTGCTATTCGGCGTGATCGGCAGTCCACGTTGACAACACCATCCATATTGAGCAAGCCCCGCACACGGTCCACGCCAGGGTGCGAATGAGATTCACTGTCATCAATTGATCATGTACTGATTTATCAAAACCGTCGGCGAGTTTGGCATGTGCTGGTGCTGACCAAAAACCACTAATCACAAGAACAATTGCCATTGCTGCACCGTTGATCACTGCGGGAACTCGCAGTCTTCTTCGACCACCAAGAAATGCCAG
>CANGZK010000052.1 GCA_947458565.1 Acidimicrobiaceae bacterium | reverse complement strand
GTTCCTGATGAAATTGTGCAGATGCTGACTGCCAGCGGCACACCGGCAGAGGCACGCGCAAGCGTTAAACACTACATCGACAACGGCGCAACTTGCCCAATTTTGTACCCACTTGGTGACGTAAAAGCGATGATCGATACTTTTGCAGACTGGGATGGAATTCAATGACAGTTGCAATCCCCCTCTCAATTCGTGAGGCACTAGATGCATTATCGAATACTCCTGACGCGCGCTTGATTCAGGGCGGAACAGACATGATGGTGGAGATTAATTTCAATCATCTCAAACCACACAACATGATTGCTTTGCGACGTGTTCAAGAGTTGCGTACATGGACGAAAAACGCTGACAACACACTGACAATTGGGTCAGGAGTTCCCTACCAGGAAATGGAAACTGGTGAACTCAAACAGTTGGTTCCAGCGCTCGCTGAAGCAGCAAGAACAGTCGGCTCCCCCCAAATTCGCGCTGCTGGCACTCTCGGTGGAAATTTGGGTACATGCTCCCCGGCTGGTGACGGACTCCCAGTTTTATTTGCGCTTGATGCGATTGTTCACCTGCAAAGTGCTGACGCATCTCGCAAACTCTCGATTCATGATTTCATGGTCGGAGTCAAGCGAAATGCTCGGAATGCAAACGAGATCATTACTGGCGTTACTGTCCCCCTGCTGGACGGCTGGCAGGGTTACGCAAAAGTTGGTGTTCGTAACGCAATGGTCATCTCGGTTGCATCTGCTTGCCTGGCTATTGACAAACCTACGAGATCTGTACGAATCGCCCTCGGAGCGGTTGGTCCAACCATCATTCGGTGCAGGGACGCAGAAGTATGGCTATCAGAGCAAATCGATATTTCTGCATCGACCGCAATCGATGCTGCAGTTGCCAAAGAGTTTGGTCGCCGCGTGGCTCTTGAGTCCAAACCAATCGACGATCACCGCTCAACGGCCGAATACCGACGACACGCAGTAGGCGTGCTTGCACAGCGACTCATTACAAGGGCGTCTTCATCATGAACGAACCACTCGGTAACGAAATGTACACACTGCATATCAATGGACAAGACCGTCCCGTGCGCGACGCTTGGGTCGGCGAAAGTTTGCTCTACGTTTTGCGTGAACGTCTTGATCTCCCAGGAGCCAAAGGTGCCTGTGAGCAAGGCGAATGTGGGAGTTGCACAGTGCTCATGGATGGCGATGCTGTGTGTTCGTGCTTGGTGATGGCCGCAACAGCAGTTGGATCCAACATCGTGACCGTGGAAGGTCTCATCGAACAAAACCCCACGATGGCGGTCACTGCTCAAGCAATAACAAGCCAGGTAACAGATGTTCAACAGGCGTTCATCGAAGAAGGAAGTGTGCAATGTGGCTTTTGCACTCCTGGTTTGATCGTTGCAGTGCATCACCTCCTTGACAAAAACCCAGATCCAACCGAACTTGAAGTTAAAGAATCCATTTCTGGCAACATCTGTCGCTGCACTGGTTACGGTCGCATTTTTGCCGCCGTTGAGGCGGTTGTTCAGGTTCGAAAGGCAAATTCATGAGCACTGTCAAACAAGACGTTCGCGCTCGAGACATTCTGGGTGCAAGTGCGCTTCGTCCAGATGGAGTTGCCAAAGTAACCGGATCATTCTCGTTTTCTTCGGATATGTGGGCAGAGAACATGTTGTGGGGTGCGACACTCCGTTCACCCCATCCATACGCGCGCATTATTTCTATCGACACCACCCCGGCTCTTCTCATTAGTGGCGTCTCAGCGGTGCTCACGGCGAAAGATGTTCCTGGCAAAGCAACGTACGGTCTGATCTCTGCAGACCAGCCAGTTTTTGCATCTGAATTTGTTCGTTACATGGGTGAGCCTGTTGCCGTGGTCGCCGCAGATCACCCCGAAACTTGTAGGCGTGCACTTGCGGCCATCATCGTCAACTACGAAGTTCTCACGCCGATAGTAGACCCAGAGCTCGCGATGCTCGCTACAACTGAGCAAATTCATCCGGACGGCAATCTCATCCGACATCAGCACATCAAGCACGGTGACCCGCATGCAACTGGTGACATCACCGTTGAGGGCAACTACACAATCGGGATGCAAGATCAGGCGTTTCTCGGTCTCGAAGCGGCGATGGCATTTCCTGATTCAGGTGGTAACGGCGTTGAATTGCATATTGCAACGCAATGGCTGCATGAAGATCGCGGACAAATCGCCGCTTGCCTGGCGCTCCCCGAGGACAACGTTCGTCTTGTACTGGGTGGTGTGGGTGGCGCATTCGGTGCTCGAGAAGATATCAGTTTGCAAGTTCACTGCTGCTTGCTCGCTTTGAGAACTGGCAAACCAATCAAGATGCAGTACAGCCGCGAAGAGAGTTTCTTTGGACACGTTCATCGCCACCCAGCCAAGATCTGGATGAAACATCATGCCAACAAAGACGGCAAAATCGTAAAAATTGAATCACGCATGGTCTTTGATGGCGGTGCTTACACGAGCACGTCCCCTGCAGTATTGATCAATGGCATCACGCACACGCAGGGTCCATACCAATGTGACAACGCAGTTGTCGACGGTTATGCGGTGCGCACAAACAATCCACCGTGTGGAGCAATGAGAGGGTTTGGCGTAGTACAGGCTTGCTTTGCGCACGAAAGCCAGATGGACCTTTTGGCTGAAGCATGTGGACTCTCTGCTGTCGATATTCGACTCAAAAATGCGATGCGTACAGGTGACAAGTTGGTCACTGGTCAAATTGTTGAAAGTGTTGCTCCAGTCGAGCGTTGCATTCGTGAAACGGATGCAATTCCAATGCCCGATTCGATGGCAAATGATGCAGATGTACTCGAGTTTCCAGGCGGCAGCGGCCGAACAGCAGACCGACACAATATTGTTCGTGGCGTCGGTTGGGGCGTGTCAATCAAAAACCTCATGTACTCAGAAGGGTTTGACGACTACGCAACCGCGCGTTGCACGCTTTCAAATGGAGTCGCTTCCCTGAAGTTCGCGACTTCTGAAGTTGGTCAAGGATTCGTGACATTGGCGCCGCAAATTGCACGTAGCGTGCTTGGGGTTGACGATGTAGTGCTTGAAACATCCGACACACAGATTGGCTCCGCAGGTTCTACTTCCGCCTCTAGACAGACATGGATGAGTGGTGGCGCCGTCGATGGCGCATGTCGATTAGTTCGAGAACGACTTTTCGAGCACGTAGGTAAACAACACAACATTGACCCAATTCGGTTGATGGTTGAAAACACTGACGTCATTGACACTGTTGGCACATTTCGCATCAGTGTTGCTGACGCGACTCAAGGCATCACTCTCTCGGAAACATTTGAACACCACCACCGCAAAACTGAAGACCTCGACGAAAATGGTCAAGGTAACTGTCACGTTGCGTTTGCCTTTGTGGCGCACCGAGCAGTTGTGGACGTCGACATTGAACTCGGTCTGGTCAAGGTTGTCCAGATTGCAACAGCCCAAGATGTTGGCAGAGTACTCAACCCACTTTCGGCTATTGGACAGCTTGAGGGTGGCATTGCTCAAGGTCTCGGTCTTGCCGTAATGGAAGAAATAATCATGGACAATGGCAAAGTGAAGAACCCAAGCTTTACTGACTACCTGTTGCCCACCGCGCTCGATGCTCCGCGTGTAGTTGCAGTCATGATTGAAGAGCCTGAACCTCAAGCCCCACTGGGAGCAAAAGGCATCGGCGAGCCACCATGCATTTCAGTAACACCTGCGATTGTTGCTGCAATTAGAGCGGCAACCGGAAAGGCACTTTTGCGAGTACCCGTACGGCCACAAGACATTTGCTTGTGACCTATCGCGAGACATTTGCTTGTGACCTATCGCGAGATATTTACTTGTGACCTATCGCAAGATATTTGCTTGTGACCTATTCGGGCTGTGGGCCCGCACCAATAAGTGCAAGCGTACGAACCGTGCCGATTGAGCCAGGTCGCGGTGACTGTGCAGGCACAGAGGTGTCAACGAACTGCGGATCCACAAACACAACATCGAACGGCATGTTTTTAGTCAACTGTGTAGTTGACCTACGAATTGACTTATCAACAAACGAGATAACCACACCCTTCTCGCCTGCACGACCTGTGCGACCTGAACGGTGAATGTAATCCTTTGGGTCTTCAGGCAAATCAAAGTGCACAACGACTGGAACGGCATCAATGTGAATACCACGAGCAGCGACATCGGTTGCGACCATCACTGTTGCTTTCCCTCGTCGGAACTGCTCAAGAGCTCGTTCACGTTGCGCCTGACTGCGATTACCGTGAATAACGCACGTCTCTACTCCCAATGACTCGAGGTTGCCAGCAAGACGGTCAGATCCGTGTTTGGTACGACAGAACACAATGGCTCGCTCGTAATGGTTGGCAATCTCAGCAACCATTCGGGTGCGCTCATCGCGGTTGACATTCCAGAACAAGTGCTCAATCTCGCCACCATTTTCGGCAGCAGCCACTTGATGCTTCTTCGGATCGCGCTGAAACTCACGAATCAAGTTGTCGACATCACCATCGAGGGTTGCCGAGAATAACAACGTCTGGCGCCCACCTGGAATAGTGCGCATAATTCGCTTTACAGCAGGCATGAAACCCATGTCTGCCATACGGTCTGCTTCATCGATAACGACAAGTGCGACCGCACCCAAATCGAGATCGCGACGCTTCATCAAGTCCTCAAGACGACCCGGAGTTGCGACGACGATGCTTGCTGCACGAGCAGCTTTCACTTGTGGACCGTAACCCGCGCCACCATAGACCGCGGCGACAGTAATGCCACCACCTGCGCACAACATTGCAACTTCCTTAGCAACCTGTGCAGCGAGCTCACGAGTTGGCACGAGCACCAAACCGTGTGGTCGACCAGGCTTAGCCTTGACGATCTTGACAGCCAATGCAATGCCGAATGCAAGAGTCTTGCCCGAACCTGTTGGCGCCTTACCGCAAATATCTAAACCCATTAACGATTCTGGGATTGTTGCTGCTTGCACCGGAAACGGTTCTGCAATGCCGCGCTTCAACAGGCCAGCAACGATTCTCTCGGGTACGCCGAGCGCGGTCCAACTCTTAGCCATGAAATTCTCCTCAATTACCTAGGGGGTTTATCTACGGTTGAGGCGAACTAGCGACCCAACACACGACGCAAATAGTCGTTTGTGAACACACCCTCGGGATCGAGACGGTTCCGAACTTCGATATAACGCTTCCATTCAGGATACAGGGGCTCAAGCGAGTCCGCTGTCTTGAAGTGAATCTTTCCCCAGTGAGGACGCCCCTCGTAATCGCTCATGATCGCTTCAACTTCACGGAAATACGGCTCATATTTCATTCCCTTGAACACATGTACCGCAATGTACGCATTGTCTCTACCCGAACCAGTCGAGAGTGGAATGTCATCCCCCGCAGTGAATCTGACTTCAACAGGAAAGTTGAGAAGAAAGCCGCAATCGTCGACCATGCGCCGCACTCGATTCAGTGCTTCGGTAACCGCATCTCGTCGGATGGAGTACTCCATCTCATAAAAACGTACCAAGCGCTTACTTGCAAATATCTGATGACTTGCATTGACATATTCCGTCCTGCCGGTACTTGGCAGTGCCTTGGAAAGTCGAGGGATAAATCGTGGGAATAATCTGCCGACATAGCAAAGTGTGCCAAACGCAATATTTTCCATAAACATCTTGTTGAACCACGTCTTAAAACGTGCAGGTGGATCGGCGGGTAGTTGCGTCACATTATTTCGCTTTGTGAGAGCCCAACCAGTATGAGGAATCCAATAGAACTCGAAAAAATCATTGACTCTCACATGCTCATCCAAATTGGCCAACAAAGTGTCAACACGCATTGGTTCCTCAACTGCGTGCAAATGGAAAGCAGGAACAATTCGCAAAGTAATTGTGCTCAAAATACCCAGCGCACCAAGACCTACACGTCCACAGTGAAAAACCTCAGTGTTTTCATTAGCCGAACACTGCAGAACCTCACCACTTGCTATGACAAGTCGAAATGCGGTGATTTGAGCAGCAAGACCAGTTCGTAAAGCTCCGGTGCCATGAGTTGAAGTTGAAAGTGCTCCAGAAATTGTTTGATACGTAACATCACCAAGGTTTGGCATAGCGAAACCGGCTCTATCGAGATATTGATTCAAATCGCTGATCACTATCCCCGACTCCACCGTCACTTCTAGACGATCCGCATCGAGACCAACCACTTTGTTGAAGCGAGACATCTCGACTAAGTGATCTGGGGCTACGGCAATTGCAGTAAAGCTATGTCCCGATCCGACAACTTTCACACGCTGTTGCAATGCAGTTGCGTAACCGACCACTGCAACTATGTCCGATTCACACTGGGGTCGATGCACCTTGATTGGATTTGCGCTCTGATTACCTGCCCAGTTCTTCCAAGTCACAGCGCGCCTGCCGTCTCGCTAGATTGCCCAGATTTCTTCCACATCACCACAACTAGCAAAATACCAGCCAATAGTGTCCCGAGATTAGACAAGACGTGATATCCGACGGCTTTGCGAATGAACCCGCTGGAAAAACCTGCAAGACCACCACAAAAACTCATGGTCAAATCAGCTGCCCCCTGCACTCGTACGCGAATATTTTGATCAATGGAGTCCACAAGCAAGCTGGAACCCCCAATCAATCCGAAGCTCCATCCCACACCAAGCAGCCACAAAGCAGGCACCAACAAGACAGGCGAATCACCTGCGAGTGATGACAATACGGTTGCGCCCATCAGCACCAAAGCTCCAACTTGAATAGTCGCCATGCGTCCACGTCGATCGGCGAATCGTCCGACCAATGGACTAAACGCATACATGCCCGCGATGTGTAAGGAAATAATGTACGCGCTCACCGTCTCGTGCCCGTGAATTTTGAGATGAACAGGTGTCATCGTCATAACCGCAACCATCGTCATTTGCGAAATCACCATTGCGACAACAGCAATCTGCGCGTTGCTCGAACTTCGTATCGCTATAAATGCGTCTGAGAAAAGTCGAGTAGGTGCTCCAACCTCAGCCTGCCTATTAAGTCTTCCAGCTACCTCAAGAGGATCAGGCCGTAAACGGATTGTTGTATTTATCAACGATGTGAGAAAAAAGACTCCAGCAAAAATCCATGGTCCGGTGTACTGGCCCCAACCAAACCAGTTAACACCTGCCTGTTCGGCGGGCTTAATAAGCAATGGGCCGAAAACCGCACCAAACGTCGAAGCAAATAAAATGCGACTCATTGCACGACCACGCTGGTCATCAGTAGCCAAATCGGCTGCCGCGTAGCGCGAAAGCAAGTTAGATGCTTGTCCATTTCCGAAAACGAACAATCCCAACAAAAACACCCACAGAGTTTTTGTCTCTGCCCCATAGCCAGCAATAAAGCCACCAAAAATGGCCATTAGGTAACCGACTTGCAAACCGTTACGCCGACCTCGCACATTCATCAACCGAGCAAGCATCTGCGACATAAAGGCCGTCCCCATGGTCACTGTTGCTGAAGCAATGCCACCCCAGGCTGTCGATTGACCGAGAATGTCCTGGATGACAAACGCACCGACAGTGACGGCTGCTGCGAGCGCTGCGGATCCAGCAATCTGGCTCACTACCAAGACACGCAGAGTTCGCTTCTGAATATCGGCGATCTCACTAGGTGTATAAAGCGTATTTATCTTACGATCGTAGGTGATTTCGTGCCATACGCCGCGATCAAACTCTTGTGTCGAAGAGGGGACTTGAACCCCTACGCCCTTTCGAGCGCCAGCCCCTCAAGCTGGTGCGTCTGCC
>CANGZK010000051.1 GCA_947458565.1 Acidimicrobiaceae bacterium | reverse complement strand
TCTGCGTTCGGGTGATTCAGCAGGGATGTTTCAGCACGGACGACTCAGGACGGACCGCGGGGCGAACCCGCACGGGTCCCTTGAAGGATGCGATGCACCGGAACCGCCATAGTTCGTAGCCAAGATGTTGTAGTTACCTGCTTCAACCCTTGAGTACAGGTAGGAAGCCCAGTAACTGCATGGCTCCATGCCCATACCAGAATCGTCATCCTGCGCAATAAGACCGTTGTTCATATCAGTAATGATGATCCAAGAATCGGCCAAATTATCTCCACACTCTGCAGAGGTTTCGCCAATCCATTCGTTCGGTGTTTTTGTGTGCGTACGAATTTCAATAATTCCGCCACCTTCTGGAATTGCTAATGAAAATGAAACCACTGGAAGTACGTCTTTGATGGTTCCCCATTCACTCCACACCAAACTGGTTTCTGCAGGCCCACTAATAGTGGTGTTTTCTGAAGATGGAATTTCTACAGGCGTTCCGTATGAGGCAAAAACAACAGAATCAATTGTCGACCCCTCTGGGGATACAAAATCCCAGATTGACCATTCGGAAACCGTTTGTGAAAAGTTGTAAACAGTGTCTGTTGCAATGTCTCGCAAGGCAAGCGTGATTGACAAATGCTTGACGGTTTCGCCACATGGGTTGCCAAAGATGAAGTTTGAGGCCTCAATTGACAACGTGCTTCGGTCGCCACTGACTGAAGCATCAACAATTGATTGCGAGTCAGGTGCGTGACAAGTTTCGTCGACTTGATACGAAACTGCGCCACCTGCTGAAGCATTAGATGCTGTTGTGTCTGATGTTGCATCGCACAATGGCTGGTTTTGAGCATCAAGCAATGCTTGCTCGAGCATCAGGATGTTTGCTCCAGAATCACCAACAGTTGGGGATAGAACAGTTGAGTCTGACGATGGGACAGTTGTGTCAACAAATGCAGCTACTGCTGGAATTGTTGAGTCTGGTGGGACAGTGGTTTCTCCAGACATTGAACGCACTGCTGGCCTGCGATAACCGCCGAAAGCACCACTCGTAGTTGTTGCGTTTGCTGCATCCAGCGCTGCTTGAGCATCTGCGATTGCTGCATCTTTATCCGCTTGGGTAGGGAAGCACAAAGCAGAGTTCTTTGTCTTTCCGCCACTTGCAGAGTCGCTACCGCCGCAAGACGCGGCAATAAACATCACAGCGACTCCTAAAGCCACTGCCTTCATGGTTAAAACTTTTCCTGCCTTCATCGGTGCCTCCCCGCATCGGTGCAATTCATGACTTTCACAAATTGAATTAGTATTATCTTTCAATCGTAATCAGATTCGCCCATAAAATAGGGTTAATTCGGCTATCAGGCTGCCAATAGCCAAACCCAATGTCCGCCTACACTCCACGTGGTGTCGCCCCTTAAGTCTGATCTTGAAATTGCCCTTCGGGTGGCGGCAATCGCCGACGGGGTAAGCCTTTCTGGGTTTACGAGTCGCCAATTTGGGGTCTCGCGCAAGGCCGACAACAGCGAAGTCACCGAGATCGACCGCGCAACTGAGCAAGCCATCGTCAAAGTGCTCACGGCCGAGCGACCCGCCTACAGCATCTATGGCGAGGAATTTGGTGTGTCCGGGCCAGCCGATGCCGAGTACCAGTGGGTCATCGACCCGATTGATGGCACCACCAACTTTGTGCGCGGCGTACCTGTGTGGGCAACGCTCATTGCATTGGTGCACAACGGCGTGCCCGTGCTGGGTGTGGTCTCTGCTCCAGCCATGGGGTTTCGTTGGTGGGCTTCTACTGGCGGCGGCGCATTCTTCTCGAACGCTGGTCGCGATGCCACACGTATATACGTGTCAAAAACACAAACCATTGCGGAGGCGCACGTGAGCACAACGCCCAATGCAGGTTGGCAAGCAGTTGGTGGCATCCCAAAGTTGGTGCAGCTACAAACCGATGCGTTACGTGCTCGTGGCTTCGGAGATTTTTGGCAACACATGCTTGTTGCCCAAGGTGCCATCGATGTTGCAGTCGACGTGATCGGCTTGCAGCCATACGACAATGCAGCCATATACCCCATCCTGCAAGAAGCCGGTGGCACCATCACCAATCGATTCGGCGTTGCCGACTGGCGAGCAGACTCATCGATCAGTAGCAACGGAATATTGCATTCCGAAACCATTGCTCGCTTGCAATAGGTTGTCGTAAATGATCCAACACAATCAGTGGGCACATCTATGGCAACTCGATAAATCGATTGCCTATCTCAACCATGGCAGTTACGGAAGTGTGCCTGTGCGCGTGCAAGAAGTACAGAATGCATTTCAAGATCGTGCGAGTGCGAACCCAAACAGATGGTTTCGTTCCGAGATGCCCAATTTGATGATCGAGGCCCGGCACATTGTTGCCTATTGGTTTGGTATTGCACCAGAGCACTTTGCATTTGTGCCCAATGCGTCACAAGGCGTAGTTACTGCCTTGCAGGCTTTGGTCGACGATGCCAATGCACAAAAACAGCAGGCGCATTTGATCGCAACATCGCTCGGATACGGAGGCGTGCTGCACGGCATGCAACACATTGCGTTTCGCAGCAATGCAACGTACAGCGTTGCCGACTTGGTGTACCCCGCCGATGTGAGCGCCGAAGTAATTTCGTCGCGCATTCGTGCACTCATGCCTGCCGACAACGCGCCAACAATCGTTGTGCTCGATCACATCACGTCCGAGACCGGTGTGTTATTGCCAGTTTCCGACATCATTGCCTTGCTACGTGCCACTCACCCACACATTCGTTTCGTTATCGATGCAGCGCACTCAGCCGGCATGCTCGAGCAGCCGCTTCCTGTTGGTTTCGATGTCTGGGTGGGCAATTTGCACAAGTGACTCTGTGCGCCGCGCCCAGCCGCTGCACTGATTTGCGGGTCCGACGAAATCGCTGCATTAATGAACCCACTCGCGCCTTCATGGGGTTTTGATGAAGGTTTTCCCGCATCATTTGAGTGGCAAGGCACTAGCGATTACTCGGCGTATCTCTGTGTACCTGCCGCTATTGCATTTCAAGAACAGTGGAGTTGGGCAGAGCGCAACACCCACAACCGCGGGGTTGCCGATGGTGCGGCTGCGTTATTGAGAACAGCATGGGGCGTTGATGATCATTTAGCAGGAGCTATCGAAGCACCGTGGATGCGCATGATTCAATTGCCGACAACCGCGCCTCTCGACAAATCACAAATCGATTCATTAATTGAGCGCTGCGGCATTGAACTCAACGCAGAGTGTTCATTTATGACTGTGCGGGGCAACAGTTACGTGCGCATCTCTGCACACATGTATAACGAAGTTGACCAATACGAAGCGCTTGTAGGTATTACTCGGCTATTGCCGTAGCACTCGTCTTTCGCAGTTGCAGCAACATTCTTCCTGCGATAACGATCAAGAGGACTGCAAACAAGAAGTTCGAAATCACATCATCCATTCGCGTCGCGAGCCAGCTTCCACCGATTGCCGAAAATATTCCGGTAACACTGACGATTCCGGCTGCCGACAAATCAGCATTCTTATTTCTAAAATTCTGCAGAGTTCCCGAAAATGCAGTGGGAATCACGACGGCGAGTGATGTGCCTTTAGCAAGTGCGGGTGACACGTGGAATAGCACAACCAAAATTGGAACAGTCATCAGTCCACCACCGATGCCAAGCATTCCAGCAATTGCACCAACGATGACTCCGATAAACACAAGCCATGCTGCAGTCGGTGCATTGATCACCATGGTGCCTGAGGAATCGATCTTGAAAAACATGCGCACACCCGCAATCACAAGTACTGCAATAAACGAAATGGTCAAAGTACGTTTTGACAACGTCGCCAACAAGCGTGCACCAATGAGCGAGCCACAAACCGAACCGAGCGCCAACCACAACACAACATGCCAATCAACTTCGTCGTGACTCCAGTACGTCACGAAACTTGCACACGAAATGAGAAATACTCCGCCGAGTGACGTGCCATGAGCAAGGCGCTGATCCATCTTCAATGCAAACATGAGGCCAGGCACAATGATGATGCCGCCGCCAAGACCGAATAAGCCAGACAACAAGCCGGCACCGACGCCGAAGCCCATCAAGATGAGGGCGCGCTTCTTCTCTATTTTCACTTGCCTAGTTTGCTAGATGGAGCGTCTCGCAACAGCATTGAAATATTGAGCACAGCGTTTGCGTGCACTTGTGCTTGGGTCAAATTGAGAGTTTCTCCCAACTCAACAACAAACGCCATGCCGTCTTTCACGCTTCGGCGCTGCCAGGTAGCAGCCACACCCGTATAGGTACCGCCCGTAATGCGCTTGATCGGTATTCCCGTGAGCCGTGAATAGGTCGAACGCAATTTGCCTTCAAATCCTTTTCCTGGCGAGATGATGTTGAGATCTTGGTGATACCAAACACCCAGCGCCGGTTTGATCTGACGCATAAACGCAACAACGGCTTTGGTCTCTGGCTCTGATGCTTTGCTCTTGCCAGCAAATTGCCAATACCCCGGCTTGCCCATCTTTTTCCAGTTGTACGGAAAGTTGCGATTGAGATCGACTTGATTGGCATTGCCGCGTTGATCGAGAGCTGTGCCATCTGGGTTCATGGTGGGAATTACCCACAAATCAATCCCCGTCGGCACTACTAATTCTTGCAGTCTGTCCGTGATCAATAATCCAGCGGCCTCATTGCCGTGAATCACTCCAACAACGACAACAACTACTCCACCTTTAGTGCCGAGTCGTACAGCCTCTATCGGTGTGCCAAGAACACTTGTACCAATGACACGTCTTTCAAGAAATGAACTTGATTGTGCTTGAGCAGATTGCGCCACAAACGCAGTGCCCAACAATCCAATTACTACCGCAAACGCCTTTAGTTTGCGCAAGCAATCCCACCGGCAAGAACAAAGCTGTTTGTTACTTCGTACAACACAACACTTTGGCCTGGGGCAATTCGGCGTTGCGGTTCGCGCCATGTCAAGCGCACCTCAGCTTCACTCAACACTTCAACAGTTGCAGGGATTGCCGCACCGTGAGCGCTTGATTGCACGAGCACATCAGTATTGACGCGCAATCTTTGTGCGTCAGCCGCATCAGACCACACAATGTTATTCACAACTACCGATGTGCAAAACAGCTTTGACTCGTCACCCACTGTGATGCGTGCATTTGGCGTATCAACATCGACCACGTATTGCTTTGGCCCACCACCTGGCAGACCGAGGCCTTTGCGCTGACCAATCGTTACGAGCTCAAGTGCTTCGACTCTGCCCGCTGCCGAGCCGTCTTCGTTTACTACTTGTGCAGGACGAAACGGAATTCGGTTGCCCAAGAATGTTTCGCGCCCACCAGTCTTACTAATGAAGCACACGTCTTGGCTGTCTGGTTTTGTTGCAGTACGCAATCCCAATTCAACCGCTCTGTCGCGCACTTGCGATTTTGTGAGATGTCCAACTGGAAACATAGTGAATGCCAACTCTTTTTGATCAAGCATGTGCACTACATAACTCTGATCTTTGGCATCATCGGCACCGCGAGCAAGTCGCATTGTGCCCTCATCATCTTTTTCGATTCGTGCATGGTGACCAGTTGCAACAGCATCAAAACCAAGCAGACGTGCTCGCTCGCTCAAGCGATCAAACTTGAGGTGACGATTGCACTCAATACATGGGTTTGGCGTAAAGCCATCAACGTGAGCCTTTACGTATGGGTCTACAACATGCGTATTGAAATCATCCGAAAAGTTGAACACCAAGTGATCAATACCCAGTTGTTGCGCAACACGGCGCGCATCGTCAACATCAGAAACTGAGCAGCAACCGGTGTCGCTTTCGCCACCCCACAGGCGCATGGTCACTCCAACTACTTCATGACCAGCATCTTTCAGCTCGGCTGCGGCGACCGACGAATCGACGCCTCCAGACATGGCCACGAGCACTTTCATGCTCTAAAGGCTAACGACGCAATTGCGTAACAGCGCCCACAATGGTGCTGACCGCAGTATCAATGTCGGCATCAGTAGTGGTGTGGCCAAGGCTGAGCCTCAGAGCACCGTTTGTCCACTCGCGAGAAAGACCCATCGCTGCGAGCACATGAGAAGGTTCCATCGCACCACTTGCACAAGCCGATGCAGCTGATGCGCACACGTCGGCTTGGTCGAGCAAAAACAGCAATGCCTCGCTCTCAATACCTTTTATACAAAGGTGAGCAACACCCGGCACACGGTGCTCACGCGGCACTGTTTCGAGCACGTCTGGCAATGCGGCAACAATGTCGTCTACAAGGCGGTCGCGCAGCTTGGTGACTCGCTCATTTTCGTCGGCACGAGTGATGTCGGTGAAATGCAATGCAGTTGCTGCGCCGATAATGCCCGCAACGTTGTGCGTGCCACTGCGCCTGTCGCGCTCTTGTCCGCCACCAAAGATCATTGGCTCAAGTTGTTTACCAGCTTTCAGCACCATGATGCCAACACCTTTTGGTCCACCAAATTTGTGTGCCGACAACGAGAGCGCGTCTACAAGCGGAGTGATCTCACGCAAGTCGAGCCAACACGCTGCTTGCACAGCGTCGGTGTGAAGCAAAGCGTTCGGTGCATGTTTGCGCACGATGCGAGCAACGTCGCGCATTGGCGTGATTGTGCCAACTTCATTATTTACTGCCATCACCGACACCACGGTGATTGGCTTTTCTGGTGTTGCCTCTTGCAACACTCGTGCCAAATCATCAAGATCTACAGAACCAACATTGTTGACTCGCACCACTACGCCATCAACGTGCTCGACACAATGCAACACAGCATGATGCTCGGTTGCGGTGCACACTGCTACTCCACCCAATTTGCGCACGGTGCCCAACACTGCCGAGTTATCGCCTTCAGTACCACCACTTGTAAAAATCACTTCGCCGGCATTGCACCCCAGCGCTTCGGCCACCACATCGCGGGCCTCATCGAGTGCTTTGCGCGCAACCCGAGCAAACCGGTGCGACCCAGAAGGGTTGGCATACAGGTTGTCGAGAAATGGTGTCATGGCCTCGATTGCCTCGTGGCGCATGGGCGTTGAAGCCGCGTGGTCGAGGTACGTCACCATTCGTTCAAGGGTACTACTGGTTTATTCGCTGCAGGTGGTGGAATAGAGGTGTGGAGTATTCGCACAACCAGTACGGCGACGTATTTGCCGACATCTATGACGACTGGTATCACGACCTCGACAACATCGCCGACGTCGTCGAGTTTGTGTTGCAGCTTGCTGAAAACAGTGCGGTACTCGAGCTTGGTGTTGGCACAGGCCGACTCGCAATTCCTATCGCTCAGGCTGGCGCAGAGCACGGAGTGCAAGTTGTTGGCATCGATTCGTCACAAGCAATGCTCGACGAGTTGCGTGCGAAACCCAATGGCGCACTAGTTGATGCCCATCTCGGGCACATGGTGCGCGACATGCCAAGCGGGCCATTTGGTGTTGTACTCATTGCCTACAACACGCTGTTCAATTTGCTGACCGAACACGAGCAACGTGAGTGCTTGCAACGTGCAGCGCAATGCCTCACACCGGGTGGCCACATCATCGTCGATTGTTTTGTACCAGACGATTCGCTCCCCGATCAGTTGACTGACGCGACACATCGAAGTACCTCAACAAGTCAGATCTTAAGTAGATGGCAAGTCGACCGCGATTCACAAGTCATCAGCGGCGTATTCACCCAAGTTTCTGGCAATGCACCCAACATCTCGCGCCCGTACTCCGTGCGTTACGCATCGGTTGCCCAGGTTGATGAGATGGCACATGCGGCTGGCTTAGTGGTCGAACAACGCTGGTCGTCATATACGCACGAAGTGTTTACCGAGAGCAGTGTGCGACAAATCACCGTCTACGGCATCGCGCCATCGGCAAGTTCCTAGTACCGTTTTCGACCTGGGAAAAATTCGCGTCAGCATTGATCTACAAGCCCCACCACAGCGAGTGTGGGAAGTTGTCGAACCAGTCGAGCGTCACATTGACTGGATGGCTGATGCCGTCGCCATTCGCTTTATAAGTGAGCAAACCCGCGACGTAGGCACATCATTTTTCTGCGACACCAAAGTTGGTCCAATCAAACTTGTTGAC
>CANGZK010000050.1 GCA_947458565.1 Acidimicrobiaceae bacterium | reverse complement strand
GCAGCTTGCGGTATGCCGACAATTTCAAGCAATTCAACAGCACGATCCGCAGCATCCTTTTCACTCAAATTTGGTTGGTGCGCCTTCAACATTTCAATAATTTGATCGCCAATGCGGTGAACGGGATTGAGCGCTGAAAGCGGATCTTGAAAAATCATCGACATCAAACCACCGCGCATATTTCGCAACACCTTGTTTGAAGCACCAATCATTTCTTGTCCATTGAGCTTCACCGAACCGGTCACCTTCGCGCGATGTGGCAACAGACCCATTGCTGCAAGAAAAGTCACCGATTTGCCTGATCCACTCTCGCCTACAACACCCATCATTTCGCCAGCGTGTACATCGATATCGACACCACGTACGGCTTCAAGGGCTCCCAAAGGAGTATCGAATGTGACTCTTAAATCACGGATAGAAAGCACCAGCTCGCTCATCACTCTCCCCTGTCCAAACGTGGGTCTGTGGCATCACGCAAGGCGTCGCCGATGAAGTTGATGGCTAACGAGATCAACACCAAAGCGAAGCAAGGAAATACAGCAATCCACCAGTAGCCGGACTGCACTGCACCTTTCGCGGCACCAACCAAAATGCCCAAAGATGTACCGCCATCTCCGGCTTGTGGTCCATAGCCAAAAAATGCGAGTGTCGATTCGGCAATGATTGAACCGACGACGGCAAATGAAAGCGCAACCATAATCGGACCAATCGAGTTCGGCAAGAGGTGTGTGCGCACTATGTAGCGGCGAGTTGCCCCAACCGCCCTAGCAGCCTCAATGAATTCACGCTCTTTAAGCGACAATATCTGACCTCTGACGATTCGGGCCACGCCCATCCACCCAAACACCGATAGCAAGAATACAACGAATCTCGCCGACGATTTATCGCCAATGATTGCCGTCAACCAACCGATGCCACCAATGGTGTTGCGCACGACAAGTAGCGCAACCAGAAACGGAAATGCAAGAAACAAGTCGGTTACACGCATGACGATGTCGTCAAACCTGCCACCCCTAAACCCGGCCACGGCACCAATAACACATCCAACAATTGTCGAAATCAACGCACTGAACAGACCGATAATGAGCGAAACTCTGATTCCGTAAATCAGACGACTGTACATATCTCGACCAATTTCGTCAGTACCGAACCACGCCAACTTCTGAGGTGGCAAGAATGTGTTAGGTGGTTTTCGCACCTGCTCATTGACACCATAACGGGCAGTAATCGGTGACAAAATAACCGCAAGCACCATTAACGCAAGCAACACACAGCTGGCAACCGCAGCCTTGTGCGAAAGGAACCGCCGCATAGCCATGCGCTTAGGTGAAATCGTTGCGAACTCAGTCAAGACGAATCCTCGGATCTAAAAATGCGTATGACACGTCGGCTATTAAGTTGAACATCAGTGTTGAAAATACAACGAGCACCATCCATGGCATCAACAAAGGAAAGTCTCCTGTATCAAATGCCGAAAGAAAATACATACCCATTCCTGGGTAAGCAAAAATATTCTCTGTGATAATTAGGCCACCTATAATTGAACCTATATCGAGCGCGGCAATTGTCACGACTGGGATTAAAGCATTACGCACACCGTGCTTGAATAGAATCTGACGCTCACTGATCCCCTTCGAGCGAGCAGTCCTCATAAAGTCCGAATTCAAAACATCCAGTAATGAGGACCTCATGTACCTGCTGTATACGGCGATGACCTGAATTGCAACGACAATCGTTGGAAGCGCCATGTGTTTAAGCATCAGAACCAAATCGAAGCCCATATGTCCAGGTGGATAAACACCGGATGTTGGGAAGAGAGTGTGCCCAAACCACCTCGACCAATACACCGCAAACAACAATTGGAACAACACAGCAGTGATGTATGGCGGTATTGAGATTCCCAAAAACGCAGCGGTGTTGACCGCAACGTCTCGTCGGCTACCTGGCTTGAGTGCCGCAAACATTCCGACCATCAGCCCAACTACGACCCCGACAAATGTGGCAAGCGATCCAAGTCGAACCGTATTAACCATTGAGTCTTTCAACGCTGGCCAAACCTCACGGCTTCCCTTAATGCTGCGCGGCCAATTGAAAGTTACGAAATTCTTCAACCAACTGAAATATCCGAGCACATAATTTGAAGACAGCCCATTGACGGACTTGTACTGCGCAATTTTCACTTTTGTCGCACGAGGATTAGCGCGTAGATAGCTCTGCAGTGGGTCAGTTCCCAAACGCAAAGCGATATAGACGAGGAACGTAACCAAGAGCAGAGTGGGCACTGCCCATGCCAATCTCTTGATCGTAAACCTCAGCATGAATAATCCCCCAAGCAATATTAAAACGATTCCACAACGCAAAAGGTGCGCAGACCAAATCTAACCGACTTGGTCTGCGCACCATCAATGCGTTTTAACTACTTGCTTTGATTAAAGCACCTCTACGGTTGCTTCGCCAACAAGCAAGTTGGTGACCACATACTGACCATCGTTGGTCGTTGTGTAGGCACCTGGGCTAACTGGGAATGCTGTTGTCCACACCATCCATGAAGAGTTTGCACACTCCGTGATTGGGTTCAAGCATTCTGGCCACTGCTCGGCACCGATAACGATTTGTCCATCGCCATCAACGTCGGTCCACTGGTCGAAGTTCTTAAATGCCTGGTAGTTGTTCAACTCGGCGTCAACCGGGCCGCCCACCTTGTCTGTGCGCCAGAAACCTGACTTAGGGAACTGGAACAACGGCAACAAGATCGAATCAGCAGACATCAATTTGAGTGCCGACTTAACCTTTTCTGCACGGGCTGCTGCATCCACTTCGATGTCTGCTGCGTGCAACAGATCTGAAGCTTCTGCGTTGCACCAACCGCTGCTGTTCTGACCGATGTTGCCATTGGCTTCAGTCGGAATCAAGTCACAAGCGAACGCGCTGGTGAGGTATGCAGGGTCTGGCGGAGCTGTGGAGATGTACATCGCCAAGTCGTAATCCAATGCTGGCAATCGCTTCTGGAAGTAACAAGCTGCATCGCAGTTATCTGCACGCACATCGAAACCTGCTGCTTGCAGCAATGGAATCAAATAAGCCTGTGTACTTTCACGACGACCGTTGCCGGTGTTGATGATCCAACGAATCTTTGGAGCTGTCTTTCCTTCTTCAGCCCAGAAACCATTTGCATCCTTAGACCAACCTGCATCTTCCAACAGTTTTGCTGCTGCTTCAGGATCGAAGCTGTTTGCAAATTCATCACCATTGCAATAGAGACCTGGCGTGATTGGACCACACTGCAAGAGTGTCGCTGTTTCAGCAATCGGAATGTAGATCTGCTGGAACAATGCTTCACGATCGATTGACTTCGAGAATGCAGCACGGAAAGTTGGGTTTGCGAAAGGTCCACACTTCGATTGGAAGTAAAGGGCTTCATAGTCGCCGCCGAACTCAACCTTTGAAGCAATGTTGTCTTGCTTCAAAGCTGCAGCGGTTTCACCGCTGTACTGCGGGTACATAAAGTCAACTTCGCCAGCCTTGAGTGAAGCGTTTGCTGTGTCACTATCGGCCTTTGGAACCATGACAATCTTTGGAGCTACTGCTTTGTCAGTACCCCAATAATTCTCGTTAGGTACGTAGACAAGTTGATCCTTGCTCCAGGATTGCATCTTGTACGGACGTCCAGAGAACGGAAGCAATTCGGCAAAGTCACCAGACACGTCAGCAGTGTTTGATACTGATGCTGCCTTGATCAATCCACCGAACAATCCACGCCAAGGGGCGTAGACAGACTTCAATGTGACAACCACTTGCTTGTCGCTTGTTCCGGCCTCAACTGCTGTCACTTGGTCGTAACCAGATGTCGCAATTGAACCTGGCGTGTTCAACGATGCATCAAAGGTTGCCTTAAAGTCAGCAACAGTGATTGGTGTACCGTCTTCCCACACTGCTTCTGGAGCAATGTCGTATGTAATCTTCATTCCATTGCCAGTCGCAGCCGGTGCGGTGTAGTCATACGACACTTCCGCACACTGTTCGATGGTTGGATATGCCGACTCTTCAGCAGGAGCTGAAGTGTCACCAGATGAACTGCCGCCACAAGCTGCCACTACAAGTGACAACGTTGCGAAACCAGCAGCCAGCAGGCTGAGTTTGTTGGTTTTCTTCACTATCGACCTCCCCGTCGAATTAGGTGGGTTCCCCCATTGGTGTAGAGGCAAGGCGCCCCCACGAATGAGACAAGGGTAACACCATGGAAGGCACTCCCGAAAGGGCAAGCCCAGGACGGGCTCCAACTACGAGCGGTGAAGCCTGAATTGTACGATTCGAGCGAATTCGGCAGGATCTAGGCTCGCACCACCCACAAGTGCCCCATCGATATCCGGCTGGGCCATTAAGTCAGCGATATTGGCGGCTTTAACACTTCCGCCATATTGCAAACGCACCGATTCAGCAGCCTTAGCCCCGCTTACTTCCAAGACTTGTGCACGTATAGCCCCAATAACGGCTTGGGCATCTGAGGAAGTTGCGGTGCGTCCAGTGCCAATCGCCCAAATCGGCTCATAGGCAATCACCATGCCGGCAACTTGATCGGACGATCGACCGGCAAGTGCCGATCGGACCTGACCCATCACCTTGTTTGTTGTTAGGCCTGCCTCACGCTCAGCAAGTGTTTCTCCAACACAAACAATCGGCGTCATCTTGTTTTTTTGAATCGCTGTGATCTTCTTGGCAACATCCTCATCGGTTTCACCGAACAACTCGCGTCGTTCACTGTGCCCGCAGATCACGAATTCAACATTTAACTTGCTGAGAAACACCGCACTGACTTCTCCAGTGAAAGCGCCCTTGTCATCCCAATGGCAATGCTGAGCACCAAGGGAAACCTTTAGCTCGTCCGCATCAATCAGGGTTTGAACACTTCTGATATCAGTAAACGGCGGATGCACGCTCACATCACACGATGCATAATCATCCTTAGTCAACAGATACGCAAGTTTTTGCAAGCACTGAATCGCTTCAAAATGATTGTGATGCATCTTCCAGTTGCCGCTGATGATTGGCTTTCGAATATTTTCATTTGACACGTGGTGCTCCTCGCAACGCTTCAAGACCTGGCAGGTCGCCTAACTCTAGATACTCAAGTGATGCGCCGCCGCCTGTCGAAACGTGATCAACTTCATCGTCAAGTTTGAATTGTGCAAGCGCTGCGGCTGAGTCTCCACCACCAACAACGGTAAACGCCTTCGTATCTGCCATTGCTTGAGCGACTGTTCTCGTGCCATTTGCAAATCTTGCGTCTTCAAACATTCCCATCGGACCGTTCCAGAACACCGCACGCGCATCCATGATGATGTCGGTAAATGCTGCAGCAGAACCTGGACCGATGTCTAGCCCCTTCGCACCTTTCGGCAACCGAATGCCATACGTCGAGTACACACCATCTGCATCGAGTCCGACGATGTCCTCTGGTAGATGGATGGGAACTTTGCCTTCCAACAACTTCTTGCAGACGTCGATCAACTCTGGTTGGCAGATCGAGTCTCCAACCGGATAGCCCTTGGCGGCGAGAAATGTAAAGCACATTCCACCTCCGATAATGAACGCATCAACTCGCTCTTGAAGAGCCTCAATAACGCCGATTTTGTCGCTTACTTTTGCACCACCTAATACCGCCACGAACGGTCTGTTGGGTTTTTCGCGCAATGCACCAAGCACTTCGATTTCACGCTGAAGCAATCTTCCTGCTGCGGAGGGCAATGTTTTCGGTGGACCAACTATCGATGCATGCGCACGATGTGTTGCGCCGAATGCGTCATCGACATAGAGATCAAAACCTGCGATAAGTTCCGCCACAAAACTCGGATCATTTGTTTCTTCGCCTGGGTTGAATCGAAGATTCTCCAGCAGTTCGACACCCGGTGCTATTTCTGCCAACCTTGCTCTAACCGGAGCCATCGAATACTTTGCTGAAGGCGCACCCTTAGGTCTTCCCAAGTGACTGGCACAAACCACTGTTGCACCGCGATCCGTCAAGTAGTTGATCGTTGGTAGTGCCGACAGGATTCGAAAATCGTCGACAATGACTCGGGCATCATCCGCCCCCGACATCGGCACATTGAAATCTGTACGCACGAGCACACGCTTACCACGCACATCTCCTAGGTCCTCCAACAGAGGCAATGGCGTCATAAGTCCAAGATGCTTCGACTGAGTGACAGGCTATTTGGAAGAACCGACGTGACGAGTCAAATCGACAAGGCGATTCGAATAGCCCCACTCGTTGTCGTACCAACCGAGCACTTTCACGAGAGTACCCATGGTCATAGTTAAGTCACTGTCAAACACACAGCTGTGCGGATTGGTCACAACATCACTCGACACGATTGGTGCATCTGTGTACTCGAGCACACCTTTTAATTCTCCAGAAGCTGCTTTCTTGAACGCCGCATTTATCTCATCCTTAGTTGCCGCCTTCTTCAAGACTGCAACAAAGTCGGTAATTGATCCAGTTGGAACTGGGACCCTCAACGATGTTCCGTCCAACTTGCCCTTCATAGACTCGAGCACCAAGGCAGTTGCGCGAGCGGCACCAGTTCCGGTTGGTGTGATGTTGATTGCCGCACCACGAGCACGACGCAAATCACTGTGTGGACCCTCAACCAATTGTTGGTCTCCCGTGTACGCGTGCACTGTTGTCATCAAACCTTGTTCAATTCCAAACGCATCATCAAGAACTTTGACCATTGGCACGAAACAGTTTGTGGTGCAACTTGCATTTGAGATGACCTTATGTTTGGTGCGGTCAAAATCATTGTGATTCACTCCGTAGACAAATGTCGCGTCAGCACCAGTTGAAGGTGCCGAAACTATGACGAGAGGCGCACCAGCTTCTAAGTGGGCCGCAGCCTTGTCGCGTTCTGTAAAAAAGCCTGTCGACTCGATGACAACATCGACGTTGAGTGATTTCCATGGAAGATCCTTTGGATCGCGAAACTGCAACACCTTGAGTACTTTGCCGTCAACAGAAATGCCATCTTCCAACGCCACGATCTCATTCGGGAGAATCCCAAGAACTGAGTCGTACTTCAAGAGATGCGCCATCGTCTTGATGGATCCCAAATCGTTTACTGCAACAATCTCGATCGGTGCATTCGTTGCATTCACTGCACGAAAGAAGTTTCGACCAATCCGTCCAAATCCATTAATACCAACTCGTATAGGTGTCTGTGCCATAGCGCAAGATATTAGCGCACCGCTTTATCTAGCAAGGCTCAGGACTTATCTGAAGATATCGCGGTGGGTAATCCGTGGGTGAAGACCGTTTACAGCCAACCACGCACCGATGGCTTCCGTCACAGCAACTGATCTGTGTCGACCGCCCGTGCATCCAATGGCGATGGTGAGGTAACTTCTGCCCTCTGCTTGATACGCAGGAAGCAAAAATTGAAGCATTTCTTCTGCCCTATCCAAGAACTGTTGTGCGAGGGGTTGCTCAATGGTGAAGGTACTCACAGCATCATCGAGCCCCGATAATTCTCGTAGATGCTCCTCCCAATGTGGATTCGGCAAAAACCGCACATCCCACACCATGTCAACATCCAACGGAATGCCGTGTTTAAAGCCAAAAGAAACAAGTGACAACTGCATGACATCTCTGTCCCCAGTTGGTGCAAACAGATCAACTATCTGCGCCTTCAATTGGTGAATATTCAAACTTGATGTGTCTATGACTAGATCGGCAGCACCCTTCACCGTCTCGAGTATTGAACGCTCTTCGTGAATTGCTTCCTCCACACTCGAAAATCGACTGGCAAGAGGATGCTTTCTTTTTGTAGCCCCATAGCGACGCACCAGTTCAGGAGTTGAAGCGTCCAAGAACAAAACCCGCACTCGATGACCAACTTCTCGCAATCGCTGCACGATTACAACTGCATCTGTTTGGTGCACAGCAGTTCCAACGACCAATGCAAGTTGTGACTGCTCGCCCGCCGCAGCCAACTCAACAACCTTTTCAATCAAGGCAATCGGCATATTGTCGACAACGAACCATCCAAGGTCTTCGAGATCATCTGCTGCCTGGGAACGACCAGCGCCAGAGAGACCTGCAATTAAGAGGATGTCAGCCACTGACACTCAGGCTACCGAATACGGGAGCTGCTCAAGATTGATGCAGAGCATTGAATACTGCCTGCGACACAACAAGTGGAAGACCAGATTGTGTAACTATCTCGTCCAAGCTTGCTTCCCGAAG
>CANGZK010000049.1 GCA_947458565.1 Acidimicrobiaceae bacterium | reverse complement strand
TAAGAATTGCAAGCAACTCTGCAGATTGTCCGGAGCTCACTGCAAGTGCGCCTGGCAAACCAACTGCTGTTGCAGTGCCGCCTTCGAGTGACGACAAGCGTGCTTCGAGCACACCTTGCGTTGGGTTCATGATGCGCGTGTAGATGTTGCCGATCTCGGCAAGCGCAAACAAGTTTTGTGCGTGCTGCGCATCGCGGAACACGTAGCTCGTGGTGCGATACACAGGTACTGCGCGCGCACCAGTGGTTGGGTCGGCAACTTGGCCGGCGTGAATTTGACGTGTTTCGAAACCCCAGTTGTTTGTCATGGCAATCACACTAGAGGGCAATTGTTGACCAAACAACTCGGGATTAAGAAACGTTGTATCTATAGGCCTTATTGGCCTACGGAGGGCTTAATCAGGCTTTTTCAGCCTCCGGAAATTTCGGAGACTTTCTTCTTGCCCTTGGAGATCCACGGCATCATTGAGCGCAACTGAGCACCAACCTTTTCGATTGGGTGACTGCGACCAGCATTCTGCAACTCGGCGAAACGCTTGCGGCCACCGTCGCTCTCGGCGATCCACTCTTCGGCAAACTTACCCGACTGAATCTCGCCAAGAATCTTTTTCATCTCTGCTTTGGTATCGGCGTTGATAATGCGTGGTCCACGTGAAACGTCACCGTACTCAGCAGTGTCGGAGATGGAATAACGCATTCCAGCGATTCCTTCTTCGTACATCAAGTCAACAATCAACTTCACTTCGTGCAAGCACTCGAAGTACGCCATCTCTGGCTGGTAGCCAGCCTCGACGAGAGTTTCGAATCCGGCTTGAACGAGTGATGTCAAACCACCACAGAGCACGACTTGCTCACCGAACAAGTCGGTCTCGGTCTCTTCCGTAAATGTTGTTTCAAGAACGCCTGCGCGTGCGCCGCCGATTGCTTCGGCATACGACAACGCAATTGCTTTTGCTTTGCCCGATGCATCTTGTTCAACAGCGATCAGTGCAGGAACGCCACCACCTTCGGTGTATGTGCGGCGCACCAAGTGGCCTGGGCCCTTTGGAGCAATCATGATCACGTCGACACCCTTTGGCGCTTCGATGCGATTGAAACGAATGTTGAAACCATGAGCAAATGCAATTGCCTTGCCTTCGGTGAGGTGTGGCGCAATGCTCTCTTCGTAAATCTTCTTTTGCTCGGTGTCTGGAGCAAGGATCATGATCACATCAGCAAATTTTGTGGCGTCAGCAATTGACATCACGCGCAAGCCAGCGCTTTCGGCTTTGGCTTTTGACGACGAACCGTCGCGCAAACCAACAACTACATCAACACCCGACTCTTTGAGGTTGAGTGCATGTGCGTGACCTTGTGAGCCGTAACCAACAATGGCTACTTTCTTTGAGCGGATGATCGCTGGGTCGGCATCTTTCTCGTAATAAATATTTGCGGCCATTATTTTGCCTTTCCTTGTGTGTTTGGTGCTTTAGCTACTTTGGTTGCTGTATCGAGTTTTGGAAGTGCAACGCGACCAGTGCGCTGCGATTCTGTAATCCCATATTGTCGCAGCAATTCTGTGAAATCGTCCAACTTTTCAGGACTTCCATCCAGGGAAACGATTACGGCATCAGACCCAACCGAAAGAATGCGGCCCTCAAAAATGTTGACCAATTCGACGATTTCGGCGCGCTCTGTGCCACCTGCCTTAACAGTTGCGACCATGAGCTCGCGCTCAACCGACTTGCGGGGGTCGAGCTCGGAAATGCGAACGACGTCGATCAGCTTGAATAACTGCTTGACGATCTGCTCGAGAGGAGCCGACTCAACGTCGACCACAATGGTGATGCGGCTGTACTCGACTTGCTCGGTTGGCGCAACGGCCAGCGAAAAGATGTTGTAACCGCGACGTGCAAACAATGACGCAACGCGCGCGAGCACGCCAGGTCGGTTTTGCACAAGCACCGACAACATGTGATGCGTTGGTGCACTGCCGTATGGATTTGCGCTACTCATTTGAGGAACTCCTTCCGACCGCTTTGTGATGGCGGCAACATGATGGCGTCGTTAGTAGTGCCCGGTGCAATCATCGGATACACAATTTCTCGTGCATCAACGCGGAAGTCAACAACAACTGGTCGATCATTGATCGAGTTTGCTTTGTCAATTGCTGCTTCAACTTCGGATGGATCATCAACGCGAATACCAACGCAACCCATTGCCTCTGCCCACTTGACATAGTTCGGTGTATCTGGCGACAAATACACTTCTGAGTAACGCTCGTCATAGAACATCTCTTGCCATTGGCGAACCATGCCAAGGTACGAGTTGTTGAGAATGCCGATCTTGACCGGAATCTTTTCGATTGATGCAGTGACCAACTCTTGCGCTGTCATCTGAAAACATCCGTCGCCATCGATTGCCCAAACTGTTTTGTCTGGACGACCAACTTTTGCGCCGATTGCTGCAGGAACAGAAAAACCCATCGTGCCTAAGCCACCCGAGTTGACCCATGTGTATGGCTCATTGAAACGCCAGTACTGGCTCGACCACATTTGGTGCTGACCAACACCCGACACGAGGATCGTGCCTTCCGGTGCTGCATCACGCAATTTTTCTAAACAAAACTGTGGCTTGAGTGGGCCGCCTGGCTCACTCTGTTCGTACGTCAATGGAAACTGCTCTTGCCAACCGCTGACACGACTGCGCCATGGGTCGACATTGGCTTGCGCTGTGCCGCCCTGCAGTAATTCTTGAATTGCCTTGACCATCTCTTCAATGACCAAGCGGCAGTCGCCCACGATTGGAACGTCTGGCTTGCGCACTTTGCCCTGCTCTGCTGGGTCGATGTCGACGTGAATGATTTTTGCATCTGGTGCAAAGCCGTTGACTTTTCCGGTAACGCGGTCGTCGAAGCGTGCGCCAAGTGCAATCAACAAGTCACTCTTTTGCATTGCGGTAACTGCAGTTGCAGTGCCGTGCATACCTGGCATGCCCAAGCACAACGGGTGATCGTCTGGAAACGCGCCGCGTGCCATCAATGTGGTGACAACAGGAATCTGTGTGAGTTCGGCAAGTGCGCGCAATGCATCAGCAGCGCGAGCCTTAAGAACGCCACCACCGACATAGAGCACTGGACGCTCGCTACGCAAAATTAATTGCGCAGCCTCTTTGATCATGCGTGTGTGACCCTTGGTGTTTGGTTTGTAACCAGGAAGACTGTCGGCAACTTCATCATCGGTTGGCCAATTCCAACTCATTGTGTTTTGCAAAACGTCTTTTGGAACGTCGATGAGCACTGGGCCCGGACGACCCGTAGTTGCGATATGAAATGCCTGACGAATTGCCATTGGCAAATCTTCTGCACTCATAACAAGTTCGTTGTGCTTGGTGATGCTGCGTGTGATGCCAACCGTGTCGCATTCTTGAAACGCATCGGTGCCGATTGCAGATGTAGAAACTTGACCAGTGATTGCAACCATCGGAATCGAGTCCATGAATGCATCACACAATGGCGTCACCATGTTGGTTGCAGCAGGACCACTCGTGACCATGGCAACACCTGGACGACCAGTGACGTGCGCATAACCTTCGGCCATGTGTCCAGCACCTTGCTCGTGACGCACCAAGATGTGGCGAATTGACGACTTGAGCAACGGGTCGTATGCAGGCAAGATACAACCACCTGGCAGACCGAACATCACATCCACGTTCTCCATCTCGAGGCCGCGAATCAGTGCTTCGGCACCGGTGATCTTTTCACCGAGCTTTCCTGCTTTCGTTTGCTTGGATGTCATGTGTTTCTCCGTTTTTAAACTTGTTTTTGGGGAATAAAAAAGCCTCCCTTGTGGGAGGCTTGGGCACACGCGGCGAGAGCCGGTGCGCCTATCTAACTACTACTACGACTTTTGTATTGAATGTGGCGGTTGCCTTTGTCTTGAACACGGCTTTCAGTGTGTCAGCACAAAAGCCGTTCGGCAACCGATCCCGCAATTATTAGTGCCTCAAGACAGGTATTTACAGGCCCGGATGGGCCTCGACTACTACTCGTCTGAGCAGATTGAGGCTTTGCCAGTGAGGGCTTGCGCCAAGAACCGAACTTCGCACAGTGGCCACCGGAGCAATAGCCGAAACTACCCTGAACCTGAGACCCGCAACTTGCGCTGCGAGGTATTTGCACACACTTCGTGCTCGTTGCACATTGAGCCGACTCACCATGCCGTGAAGATTGCTAGACGAATACGACGTGCATGTGACTACATCACCACGCTTGAGATTGTTTGAGTAGCGACCGAGTCGCTTGAGCTGCTGCGTGCTGAGCGCCGACATGTTGAGCGCGAACGGCTGCACAAGGAGTGACGGAATCGTGCGCACGACAACAAGTTGCGGCGTGACCGTTGTAGTCGTCGTAGTTGGTGCAACCGTTGTAGTTGAAGTAGTAGTCGGTGCAACCGTTGTGGTTGACGTACTGGTTGACGTACTCGATGACGAAGTTGTAGTCGGCGCGACCGTTGTAGTCGTCGTGGTTGTTGTAGTGGTCGTAGTTGTAGAAGTTGTAGTCGTCGTTACCGGTGTGATTGCCGACAGTGCAAGCGCCGCTGCACTCGGGTTGACAATGTTGCGTGCACTCACCCGAAATGAATACGACGTGTCATTCACAAGACCAGTCACTGTTGTGCCAAGCGACGTAGACACTCCGTCTTCAAACAACGACCACACACCAGAACTTTGCACCGAATATTCCACTACGTAGTCAGTCACCACCGACCCACCGTTGTCAGCAGGTGCGCTCCACGACACTGTTGCTTGCGTGTCGCCAGCAACCGCAACAACACTTTGTGGCGCAGTTGGTTCGGTGGCGATATTGGCAGCGATACCGAGTGCAACAACGGTGAGTGAATCACCCATCTCGCCCGTGGTCGCACCGAGTGCAGCAATTCCGTCTGATCCAAGTTGGCCACTTGATCCATCACCCCAACATTTGGCACTCCCGTTGTCGAGCACCGCACACGTGTGCGCGCCACCTGCGCTGATTGCTAGCGCTGTGCGACCAGTGCCGAGAGAAACTGCTGCAAGGTTGTTGCCCATCTGACTCGGAATGTCCCCAACATTGTTCTGATTTTCATATCCAAGTTTTCCGTAACCACCGTTACCCCAGCATTTGACCGTCGCGTTATCCAACACTGCGCACGTGTGCGTAAATCCCGCACTGATCGCACGTGCGGTGCGACCTGCGCCAACATCGACGATGCCAAGCGAATTACCCATTTCGCTCGCACCATCACCCAAATTGTTGGTGGCACCTGAACCCAACCGACCATTACTGCCAGAGCCCCAACACTTGATCGTTGCGTTGTCGAGGATTGCGCACGTGTGTGCATCGCCCGCGCTTAACGCAAGTGCGGTGCGACCCGAACCCAAATCGATTGCAGGTGCTGCAGCAACAGTTGCAGAACCCGAGTGACCAATGTTGGTGATTGCACCTTGACCCAACTGTCCAGAACTACCCCGACCCCAACAGACCACCGACGCGTTGTCGAGCAGCGCGCACGTGTGGTTTGAGCCAGCAGCGATGAAGCGCGCGCTGCGACCAGCGGCGAATGCCACTGCAACTAATGAGTCGCCCATCTCGCCTGCACCATCGCCGATGGTTGCAGTAGAGCCAATGCCCAATTGGCCATAGGTGCCACGACCCCAACACTTGACCGAGTAATTGTCGAGCAATGCACACGAGTGCTGCGAACCAACCGAGATTTGTAGTGCTGTGCGGCCGGTACCAAGCGCAACGGCAGGCAGCAAGTCGCCCATTTGCCCTGTCGAATCGCCTTTATTGGTCGAGTCTTCGTAGCCCAATCTCCCATAGAGGCCCGATCCCCAGCACTTCACCGTTGCGTTGTCGAGCAGTGCACATGTGTGTGATGCTCCAGCAGAAATTGAGCGCACCGTACGACCGGTACCAAGTGCAACAGCACTAGAAGTTGCGACACTTACACCAACACCGTCACCAATGTTGTCGATTGCTTCGTTTCCCAACTGGCCGTCTGCACCCATACCAAAACACTTGACCAAGTTGTCGCTCAACACGATGCACGTGTGACTGTCACCTGCAGTGATGTAACGCATGCGTGCTTGAGATTGTGTTGATGCACCAATCGCATCGATGAGTGCACCACCAGCGGTGTCGGCACGTGCATCGCGCGCAGTGTGCACACTGCAAAAAACAAGCAACGAGATTGTTGTGAGCACTGCAACATGTTTTCTGTGCATGCAACCGAAAATATGTGTCAACAAAAATGTTGAAGGTATTGAGCAACAACAAATACTGATATTTATTTGTATTTGTCTGTGTTTGTTTCAGGCTCAATCAATCCAGTCGGGAAAAAGTGTGTTAGGGGTAGCACTCACAGGTAATTGCACCTACACTGCAAATATGGGAATCAAACCAACAAAAGAACAACTCACTGCATTTCTCACCGCGCCATCAAGCGGCCCGATCCACATGGTCAATTTGCTCAAGTTCAAGGCAAAGACATCTGAGGACAAATCGGGTGAGGCCTCGTACAACAAGTACGGCGAAAACGTCATCAAGATGGTGACCGAGCGTGGTGGAAAACTCGTTTGGCACGGAAAGCCAATGGGCGTGCTCATTGGCGACAACGAAGCCGACAAGTGGGACTACATCGTCATTGTCGAATACCCAAGTCGCGAAGTGATGATTGAAATGACCTCTAATCCAAAGTACGACGAAATTCACGGTGATCGCGAAGATGGACTTGAGCGCACCGCGTTGATTCCAACTCGCCCATTTACAGTTTCGTCGTAAGCGGGCAAACAGATCTTTTTATGCCCAAAGAAATGACCGTCAGCGAGCAATCGCTTGAAACGCAGGTGGATGGTCGGGTTGCTCGGTCTGAGCGCACCCGTGAAGCCATTGCCGAAGCGCTTCTCGAGCTGCTCGAGGAAGGAGTTCTTCGTCCGCGCGCCCAAGAGATTGCCAAGCGTGCAGATGTGGCAGTGCGTACCGTGTTTCAGCACTTTGACGACATGGAAAGTTTGTACGGCGAAATTTTGCGTCGACAGTCTGAACGGATTGCACCATTTCTAGTACCACTCGATCCGCACCGATCAACTGCCGACAAAGTTCGCACACTTGTAGAAATGCGCGACAACATGTATGCACTTGCCGCACCACTTCGTCGCGGTTTGGTGAGAATAGAAGCTGCCTCGAAGTCAAAAACGTTTGAAAGTGCACTTGAGGAATTGCGCCGCGTGATGACGCAACAAGTGCAGCAAGGATTCGTAAAAGAACTTCACCTCTACACCGACCCGTACGACGTTTTGCCCCGCATCGAGGCCATCACGTCATTCGAGATGTGGGACCACTTCATCCAGGCACAGGGTGCTTCTCGTACTGCCGTTCGTTTGCATATGACCGTCATGGTGCTGCGCGAACTTCAGCCAACTGGCTAGCCATAGCCACCTTCAGTCGAGTGCTCTGAAGACCCGCCATACGGCGTAGCCTTATCCCGTCCTACATTTACTGGATTTAACGGAGACCCCATGTCTACAAAGAAACCAACTATTGCTCCAGCAGAAGGCAAGCTCGGTGTTCTCACCGTCGGCCTCGGCGCGGTGGCTTCAACCTTGATTGCAGGCGTCGAACTCGCCAAACGCGGTCTTGCTTCACCAATCGGCTCACTCACCCAGATGGACACCATCCGTCTCGGCAAGCGCACCGATGGTCGCAACCCATTGATCAAAGATTTCGTTCCACTCGCCCGCATCGAAGACATCGTGTGGGGTTCATGGGATCCGTTTCCGGATGATGCATACGTAGCAGCACAACGCGCTGGCGTTTTGGAAAGCGGCAAGCACCTCGAGGCGATCTCGGATGCATTGCGCGACGTGCGCCCAATGAAGGCTGCTTTCGAGCGCAACTACGTCAAGAACATCGATGCCGACAACACCATGGGCAAGATCTCGAAGCGCGAGATGCTCAACGGTATTCGTGCCGACATCAACAAGTTTAAGGACGAAAAGAAGGTCGATCGTCTCGTGATGATCTGGTGTGCGTCCACTGAAATTTTTATTGAGCCAGGACCACAACACGAAGACATTGAGTCATTCGAAAAAGCTATTGATGCAAACGATCCGATGATCGCACCAAGCATGTTGTACGCATAAGCCGCAATTTTGGAAGGCGTTCCATTTGCGAACGGCGCACCAAACCTTGCAGTCGATACACCTGTTTTGCGCAAACTCGCCACTGAGCGCAAGGTTGCCATTTCGGGCAAAGACTTCAAAACGGGCCAGACCCTGATGAAGACCGTGCT
>CANGZK010000048.1 GCA_947458565.1 Acidimicrobiaceae bacterium | reverse complement strand
ATGACATTCGGGGAATTGTGCCCGAGCAGTTGGATGCCTCAGCGTCCTACGCATTTGGCGTGGCCTTTGCCAAATTCACGAATGCAAGTGCAATCATTGTTGCCCACGACATGCGACCAAGTGGTCCTGAACTCGTGGATGCATTTCAACGAGGAGCGCTTGCGCACGGTGTAGATGTCACCAACGTTGGTCTTGCGTCCAGCGATTTGCTGTATTACGCGTCGGGCAAATTCAACATGCCAGGTGCAATGTTTACTGCATCGCATAACCCTGCCCAGTACAACGGCATCAAGTGCTGTCTTTCCGGTGCACGTTCAATTGGCATCGACAATGGCTTACGCGAAATGCTCGAGATTGCAACTGCGGTTTTGGATGGCAAAGAGCCAACACCTGCAGCCAAGGCCGGGACGCTCAGCCACATCAACTTGCTTTCCGAGTTCGTTGATCATGTCGTCAAATTTATTCAGGCAGACACCTTGCGTCCGCTCAAAATCGTCGCCGATACTGCAAACGGAATGGGCGGTTTAGTCGTACCAGCAGTTTTTGAACGGCTCAGCGCATTTGAACTTGAAGTGATGTACGGCGAATTGGATGGAACATTTCCTAACCATCCCGCCGATCCGCTGCAACCTGCAAACCAGAGAGACTTGCAAGCTCGTGTGCTCGCGGGTGGATTCGATGTTGGTCTCGCGTTTGACGGCGACGCCGACAGAGTGTTTGTGGTGGATGAAAAAGGTCGAGGCATGTCGGGCAGCACAACCACGGCGTTGCTGGCATCACGATTCTTACGTACACATCCTGGTGCAACTATTTTGTACAACCTCATTTGTTCACGCGCAGTGCCAGAAGTGATCGCCGAACTTGGCGGAAAAGGCATTCGTACAAAAAATGGGCACAGCTTCATGAAGCAAATCATGGCCGAAACAGGTGCGGTTTTTGCAGGGGAGCATTCGGGTCACTATTACTTCGCCGACAATTACCGCGCGGATAGCGGCTTGATTGCGACGATGGGGGTTTTGGGAGAGATGTGCCATACAGGCAAGTCTCTTTCACAAATGCGTGAGCCTCTCGAACGTTACGCATCAAGCGGTGAGATCAACACAACGGTCAAAGACATTCATGCTGTAATCGAGCGAATTGCACTCGACTACTCGTCTCACTCGCAGGATCGAGTGGACGGATTGACTGTTGACTGCGGCTCGTGGTGGTTCAATGTGCGCGCGTCAAACACCGAGCCGCTGTTGCGACTCAATCTTGAGGCATCGACACGCGATGAATGCGATGAACATGTGGTGGAGCTGCTAGCCAGCATCACCGCGTAACTGGGTGGCTATACAATGAGTGTCATGTCATTAGATGCAAAGTTGCTTCAGATCCTGGCCTGCCCGCAAGACAAAGGTCCGTTGTTCTACTTTTCGGCTGATGGGTTTTTGTATAACCCAAGGTTGCAGCGCAAATACAACATCGTCGAGGGCATCCCCGTTATGTTGATTGACGAGGCAACCAGTGTTGACGCAGTGGAGCATGAGGGCCTGGTGCAACGAATTGCCCAAGAGCACATCGCTCCAACATTTGGCTAGTTGTTTTCGTCTAAGATAAAAGTTCTAGATGGGCCAAACTAATCCCGTGCCAGCTGGCCAGGGCCCATCGACCTTCACTCATGTACGTGTACACGTACTCATAACAAAGGAAACCGTATGACTTCATTTGCCCAGCGTCGTGATTTTCGCGTCGCCGACATATCCCTCGCACCGTTTGGTCGCAAAGAGATTCACCTAGCCGAGCACGAAATGCCAGGTCTTCGCGCCTTGCGCAAAGAGTACGGCAAGACGAAGCCGCTCAAGGGTGCACGTATTTCAGGATCGCTGCACATGACAATTCAAACTGCAGTGTTGATTGAAACACTCACCGAGCTTGGCGCAGAAGTGCGTTGGGCAAGTTGCAACATTTTTTCTACACAGGATCACGCAGCTGCAGCAGTTGCCGTTGGGCCAAACGGTTCGGTTGAAGAACCTAATGGAGTGCCAGTGTTTGCATGGAAGGGCGAGACGCTCGAAGAGTATTGGTGGGCAACTGACCAGATGATGACGTGGCCAGATGGCGACGGACCAAACATGATTTTGGACGATGGTGGCGATGCAACCATGCTGATGCACAAGGGTGTTGAGTACGAAGCAGAAGGTGCTGTTCCAGATCCGACAACGGCATCAAACCCAGAGTTAGCAATTGTGCTTGGACTATTGCAGCGCTCGCTCAAGTCTGAGCCAAACAAATGGACCAAGATGGCAAAAGGCATCAAGGGTGTTACTGAGGAAACAACAACCGGTGTAAAGCGCCTCTACAAGATGGCCGAAAAGGGCGAACTGCTCTTTCCCGCGATCAACGTAAACGACAGCGTCACCAAGTCAAAGTTTGACAACTTGTACGGATGTCGCCACTCATTGATTGACGCAATCAACCGTGCAACCGACGTGATGTTGGCAGGCAAGTTGGCAGTGGTCTGTGGTTACGGCGACGTAGGCAAGGGCTGTGCACAAAGTTTGCGCGGTCAAGGTGCACGCGTTGTAGTGACCGAGATTGACCCAATCAATGCTTTGCAAGCAGCGATGGAAGGCTACGAAGTCAACACACTCGAGGCTCTTGTTTCAACTGCTGACGTGTTTGTAACGGCAACGGGCAACGAAGCAATCGTGACTGTTAATCACATGGCAAGGATGAAGCACAACGCAATCGTGTGCAACATCGGCCACTTCGACAATGAAATTGACATGGCCGGTCTTGCTCGAAGCGGGGCAACTCGCGACGAATTAAAGGCAGGCACCGACTTGTGGACGTTTCAAGACGGACACGCAGTGATCGTGTTGGCAGAAGGACGACTTGTCAACTTGGGTTGCGCTACTGGCCATCCAAGTTTTGTGATGAGTTGCTCATTCACGAACCAAGTCATTGCTCAGATGGAACTGTTTAATCACACCGACAAGTACCCACTTGGTGTCTACGTGTTGCCAAAGGCGCTTGACGAGAAAGTGGCGACGCTGCACTTGGGCGCTCTTGGCGCAGTGTTGACAAAGCTTTCAGACGAGCAATCTGACTACCTGGGCATTCCACACAATGGTCCGTTTAAGTCGGAGAACTACCGCTACTAATTGGCTGAAATACAACTGCAGTTTATTTTGTAGATCGGATCTGTAGTAGCGGAAGAGTTTTTGCGACTATTGGTCCGATCAAAACTGCAAAGGCAATCGTACCGACTCCGATCGAGCCGCCTAATGCAACTCCGGCTAACAACACTGCTATCTCCACGCCCGTGCGCGCTTTGCCGATATTGATGCCGCGTTTTGCAAGCCCGACCATCAAGCCATCGCGTGGGCCGGGACCAAGACCTGCACCGATGTAAAAACCCGATCCAATTCCGGTCACCACAATTCCACCAAGCATGAGAAATATTCGTAGCGGCATTGCATCTGCTTCGGGAACGATGGAAAGAAAGATGCCGGCTGCAACGCCAACCTCAATTGCGTTCAGAATTGTGCCGAGCCCTGGTGCTTGTCGCAGTGGAATCCAGAGCAACATAACGAATGCGCTTGTGAGCACGATGGTTGTGCCAAAAGGTAAGCCGATGATCCTGCTCACGCCATCATGAAACACGTCCCACGGTGGCAAACCCAGATTGCCGGCTTTTTGCATACCAATTCCGGTTCCGAAAAGTGCAAGCCCAAACACACATCTGGTCAGTCGTTCGATTGGGCGATCTTTGAGCGGTACGAGAAAGTAATTTGCCACGCGCAAAGACTAATGCAGCGGAGGTGTCGTTGTTGTACAGACAGAGGTGCGAGGCGTGTAGATGCAACGCTCGCGTGCTGTGCGTCAGGTGCCGGGCACAACTTTTTGCAATGGTGCAACCCGAATGTGATGGGGCATTGGTGGCTGTTGCATATGAAGGCATTGCACGTCGATTGATCTTGAATCTCAAGTACCGAAATCGCAAACAGGTGGTTGGGGTGCTTGCGGAGTTGCTCGCGCAACGGATACATAGACAAGTTCCCGATAGCGCAATTGATTTCGATGTGGTGACCTGGGCGCCGACTAGCACTGCACGACTTCGTCGACGCGGTCATGATCAGTCGGAACTATTGGCGCGACGCCTAGCACGAGAAATCGGAGTGCCGTGCAGACGACTTTTGATCAAGGTGTCGCACAATGTACAAACTGGAGCATCCCGCGAGCTGCGCTTGCGGGGTTCCGTGTTCTCTGCGCGCAATCCAGGGGTTAACCGCCATGTAATGGTTGTTGACGACGTGGTTACTACAGGTACAACTCTGCGGTGTGCTGCAGACGCATTACGCACGGCGGGTGCCCGGAAAGTGACCTGTGTGGCGGTTGCAAGCGCTCTCAGATACGACCACCGAAGGTAGGATTCATGGTCTTATGGCCTTACTCAATCGCATTCTTCGCGCCGGTGAAGGCAAAAAGGTCAAGGCTTTAGCCGACATCATTCCTGATATCAATGCTCAAGAGCCAGAGATTCATGCGTTGTCTGATCAAGCCCTCAAGGGCAAGACCGCCGAGTTTCGGTCTCGCATCGAGCGCGGTGAAGACACCGACGATTTGTTGGTTGAAGCATTTGCTGTAGTTCGTGAAGCTTCGTTGCGGGTTATTGGTCAGCGCCACTATGACGTGCAGATGATGGGTGGCGCAGCGCTGCACGCTGGCTGGATTTCCGAAATGCGTACAGGCGAAGGCAAGACACTCGTCTCAACGTTGCCTGCGTATCTCAATGCGCTGCCTGGCAAAGGTGTTCACCTAGTAACCACCAACGATTATCTGGCGCGACGTGACTCGGAGTGGATGGGTCGTATTCACCGCTGGCTTGGTCTTGAAGTCGGACTCGTGATTCCTGGCGTGCGCACGTCTGCTGCAGAAAAGCGCATTGACTACTTGGCCGACATCACGTACGGCACAAACAATGAATTTGGTTTTGATTACCTGCGCGACAACATGGCCGGCACAAAAGAAGAAAAGGTACAGCGCGGTCATTACTTCGCGATCGTTGACGAAGTTGACTCGATTCTGATTGATGAAGCTCGAACTCCATTGATTATTTCAGGTCGCATTGCTGATGCGGCCAAGTCTTACTACCAATTTGCCTCAATCGTCAGATCGCTGAAGCGAGATGCTGATTATGAAGTTGAAGAAGATAAGCGCATAGTTGTGCCAACCGAGGCTGGTATCGAAAAAGTAGAACAGCAACTTGGAATTTCCAACCTGTACGACGAAGTGCAACAAAACTTGGTGCACCAATTACAAGTAGCACTGAAAGCTGCAGTGTTGTACCAGCGCGACAAGGACTACATCATCCAAGATGGTGAAGTAAAAATTGTCGACGAATTTACGGGGCGAATCCTCGAAGGCCGTCGCTGGAGCGAGGGTATCCACCAGGCGGTTGAGGCCAAAGAGGGCGTCAAGATCAAGGAAGAAAACCAAACGCTCGCAACTGTGACTCTGCAGAACTATTTCCGCATGTACGACAAACTCTCGGGCATGACTGGTACAGCACAAACAGAGGCTGCCGAATTGATGAACACCTATGGGCTGCAGGTGGTACCAATCCCAACCAATCGCGAAATGGTGCGTATCGACCAGGCGGATCTCATTTTTAAGACCGAAGCCGCCAAGTTCAAGACGGTTGTTGCCGATATCGAAGAGAAGCACAAAAAGGGACAGCCGGTCTTGGTCGGCACCGTCAGCGTCGAAAAGAGTGAATTGCTGTCGCGCGAGCTCGATAAGCACGGCATTAAACACGAAGTGCTCAATGCCAAGCAGCACACTCGCGAAGCATCAATCGTTACGCAGGCTGGTCGTTTGGGCAGTGTCACTGTTGCGACCAACATGGCAGGTCGCGGAGTCGACATCATGCTTGGCGGAAACCCAGAGGGTCTTGCGCGTGCCAAAGTCTTACAAGAGGGCTTTGCTCCAGACACGCTGATTGACGAATTTGCCTTGGCAATGCCGCTCGAACAAATGCCGGATGAATATCGCCAGGCTCGCGTGGCCGCGCAAAAGCGTTATGCCGATTTGTTGGTTGAGTACACGGCTTCGTGCAAGATCGAGGGCGACAAAGTGCGCAGTGTTGGTGGTCTCTATGTACTTGGTACAGAGCGCCACGAATCACGACGTATCGACAACCAGTTGCGCGGTCGTTCTGGTCGCCAAGGTGATCCAGGTGAGAGCCGTTTCTATCTCAGTCTTGACGATGAACTGATGCGTTTGTTTGCAACAGGTGCATTGAGCTGGGTGATGGGTCGGGCATTACCTGATGATGAAGCGATTGAAGCCAAGATGGTGACTAAGGCCATTGAGCGCGCTCAAACAACAGTGGAGCAGCGCAACGGCGAGATTCGCAAAAACGTTCTTAAATACGACGAAGTAATGAACGAACAGCGCAAGATTATTTATCAGCGCCGTGATCAAATTCTTGAAGGTCTCGATCTCAAAATTGCCGCAATGGAATATTTGGCCGAAGCCGTTGACTCGCTCATCGATACTCATTGTGTGTCGGATGCAAATGACGAATGGGATCTCGACGGTTTAGCTCGCGAACTCGTTTCATTTTGGCCATCCACCATTACAAGTCACCGTCTTGAACAGTGTGCTGACACCGATGAGATGTATGACCTCGTTATGTCAGACGCATCAATTTTCTATGCGGCGCGCGAATCGGAAATGGGCGAGACGACCATGCGCGAGATCGAGCGTCAGGTGATGCTCCGCATTATCGATCAGCGTTGGCGAGAACACCTTGAGGAGATGGATTATCTCCAGGAGGGCATCAATCTGCGGGCAATGGGTCAAAAGGATCCACTGACTGAATGGCAGCGTGAGGGTTTTGAGATGTTTGGAACTTTGATGAAGGGGATTGCTCAGGATTTTGTCAAGTACGTCATGCATGTCGAGGTCGTAAAAAATGAATCGCCCGTGTTGCAGGTAAACAATCTCCAAGAGTCAGCATTTGATGCCGAAACAGACGGTGGCTTTGCCGCAATTGCCGCGCAAGAGACTGGCGTGCCGATGCAGTCAGAACCAGCCGTGAAGACGATTGTGAAGTCAGCCGATGACTGGTCGACAACGCCGCGTAATGCGGTATGCCCATGCGGTTCGGGCAAGAAGTACAAGTTGTGCCACGGGCGCAACTAATTTAATTTCTCACTACCATGCGCGATTTTTCCAACGACCTCACTGAAATTCGGCGACGTGTTAGCGAGGCTTTTGTTTACTTGAAGGTTGAGGCTGGCGGCGAGAGAATGAAAGTTCTTGAGATTGATGTCGCCCGACCAGATTTGTGGGATGACCAAGACAACGCCAAAAAAGTGAACACCGAATACGTCAATCTCAAATCAGACCTGGATGAATTTGCGCAACTGTCTGGTTCGGTAGACGACCTCGAGGTGTTGCACGAAATGGCACGTGAAATTGATGATGCAAGCCAAGAGCCAGATCTTGAAAATGGCATCAGTGGTGTGCGGTCCAAACTTGACGCGCTCGAGTTGCGCAGTTTGTTTACCGGAGTGCACGATGAGATGGATGCGATTGTGCAAATCAACGCCAAAGACGGCGGTGTTGATGCCCAGGATTGGAGCGAGATGCTCTTGCGTATGTATACCCGATGGGCAGAACGCAGCAACTTTGCAATCGAGATTGGAGATATCTCGCTGGGCACTGAAGCGGGCATTCTGTCGGCCGACTTCACTGTTCGCGGTAGATATGCGTACGGGTTGCTTACGTCCGAGCGTGGTACACACCGTTTGGTAAGAATCAGCCCGTTTGACAATCAAGGTCGACGCCAAACAAGTTTTGCCAGTGTGCAAGTGTGGCCAATTCTCGAAGAGGCTGATGTTGAGATCAATGAAACCGATATTCGGATGGAAGTGTTTCGTGCTTCCGGTGCTGGCGGCCAGCATGTCAACAAGACATCGTCTGCGGTGCGACTCATTCACGAACCAACTGGTCTAGTTGCATCGTCTCAGCAGGAACGTTCACAATTACAAAACCGCGAAAGTGCATTGAAGCGTCTGAAGACGATGGTTGCATCTCGCATTGAAGAAGAGCGTGATGCTGCAATGAAAAAAATTGCTGGCAAGCCGTCAGCAATCGGCTGGGGAAGTCAGATTCGCTCGTATGTCATGCAGCCATATCAGATGGTGAAAGATGTGCGCACCGAGATTGAAAGCGGAAACATTGCGGGAGTTCTCGATGGAGATCTAAATCTCTTTATGGAGGGCTATCTGAGGTGGCGCCGCGCAAACTCGGATTCATAAACTAAACTGAGAGTTTGTCGCCTGGAAGGGGCCCCATGATCCGTTTGGAAAGTGTGACCAAGAGGTACGGCACCGAAACGGTGGCCGTTCGAGATGCAAGTTTCGATATCGCT
>CANGZK010000047.1 GCA_947458565.1 Acidimicrobiaceae bacterium | reverse complement strand
TTCACGCTTGACATTGACGGACGACATATTCCAAACGCATTTTTCACTGTGGTGCTCAACACCAACCCATACACCTATGTTGGCAAGCACGCCATCAACTTGGCGCCAGCCGCAGCACTCGAGAAAAAACTGACCGTCGTTACTTTCCGCAAAATGACTACGCCGCTCATTCTCAAGACGTTGTACAGCGCAATGCGAGGCGACGGAGTGCACACTTCTTCAGGCGTTGACGTGGCAACCGATGTTGAAAAAGTTTCGTTGAGTTTCCCTGCGCCATTTCCGTACCAACTCGACGGCGATTACTTGGGCGAAACAACCTCACTCGAGATTGAGCACTGCCCTGCTGCATTGTTGCTGGTGCGACCAACTATTGATTTCTAGCAATTACTTCAAGCGCAATATCAGGCTTGTTGGTGCACAAGCCATCAATACCCCAGCCGAGTAGCTCGGCCATTCGCACAGGATCATCAATCGTCCATGTGTTGACGCTCAGGCCATGTTGATGCATCGTGTCGATCACATGTCGGGTAAGTGTTTTGACATTTGGATGCAGAGCACTGTGTCCGCTTGCTCGCAGGTCAAGAGCCACATTTTCCGCTTGAGCGTCTGCAACTGTCGTGGTGAGCCATGCAGTCGGCAACTCTGGCCACAACGTATGCACAGCGTCGATTGTTTCTCGCCTAAATGACGAGATCAGCCACTGATTTGGTGCGCCACGGCCGCGCAACATCGCAACTGTCTTGCCCGCAAGCATTTCTGTCGCGTCAAAGTCGGGCTCAGTCTCATCGTTTTTGATCTCAATATTGACCCACATGCCTTCGCACGCATCTAACGCTTCTTCAAGCGTGCATATGTGGCTTGGCAACTCGTCCTTGTTAAGCAACTTGATTTGACGACCGTCGCTCAGCACAGGATTGTGATGCACAATCATCTCACCGCTCTTACATAAACGAACATCGAGCTCGACTGCGTGCGCACCAAACTCTTTTGCGCGGCGAAATGCCAACAATGTATTTTCGACTTCAACGGCAGAAGCTCCGCGATGCGCAAGAACTTGAGGCGCTCCTAACGAGTCATAGGGCTTCCAATAATTACCCACCACGACGGCAGGGTACAGCCACCAATGCAAAATGCAAGTACAAATAAAAATAAAAAAATAATTGCCAAGACTCTTGAAATTGCCCTCTGCCCTGCCTATCGTGACACCGTCTTACTGGCCTACTCAACGAAATCACAGGTGATCAACTTGTCAATACTTGCTACCAGTCTTGCTCTCGGATCTGCTGATTACTCGTGGCGAAACGAAGCTCTTTGTCGAGACACCGACCCTGAATTGTTCTTTCCAATTGGCACCACCGGCCAAGCACTCTTGCAGATCAGCGAAGCAAAGAACGTTTGTTGCGAGTGCACCGTCAAGCGTGAGTGCCTCGAGTTTGCAATAGAGACCAATCAAGACTGTGGCATCTGGGGTGGTTTGTCAGAAGACGAGCGTCGCGATGTTCGACGCAAAATGGCTGCAGAGCGTCGCGCAGCCCGCGCAACTGCCTAATCAATCAGACAGTTTCTAGATCTAGCTTCTCGCCAAAACTGGCAGGCGTAGTTCGACGACCGTTCCCTGGCCGTCTTTAGTCATCGCAACACCGCTCGAAACACCGTCGGCTTGCGTTGCTTGTCGCATCTCGATGGTGCCTGCAAGTTCTGTCGTCACGAGCGTTCGCACAATTGAAAGCCCAAGTCCAGTTGCCTTGGCAAAGTCGAAATCTGGGCTGAGCGCGATGCCGTTGTTGACAACTTGAATCTGCAATTCGTCTTCATCGTGTGAAAGAACAACCATCACTGCACCGCCAGCACTGCCCTCTGGGAAACCATGATCAACTGCGTTCTGCAACAACTCAAGAATCACAACCGACAACGGTGTTGCGATAGTTGCTGGTAGTCGCCCACCGTCGCCTTTCGCCTGAAACGTGACAGGACGATCGGCTGACTGCAAACCCTCTTCAACAAGTCGCATCAGTGGCCGAACGATTTCGATAAACGAGATGTCTTCGCCTGGCTCGCGAGAAAGTGTCTCGTGTACGAGCGCTATTGTGCGAATACGTCGTACTGACTCGGCAACTGCTTCTTTGGCTTCTGGTGATGTGAGTCGGCGGCCCTGCAATCGCAATAATGAAGAAATGGTCTGCAAGTTGTTTTTTACACGGTGGTGAATCTCGCGGATCGTTGCGTCTTTGGTGAGCAACAAACGATCGCGACGACGCAATTCGGAAACGTCGCGCAGCAACAACACGCCACCAGTTACTTCAATGTCATCTTTTAACTGTCGCAACAGCGGAATACTGCGAGTCAGCAGTGTTACTTCTGTCGTCTGCTCAATCTCTTCGATCACTGGCTCTTTGCGTTCATACGCATTTCGTGCTGCGGTCTCTGCAACTCCAAGTTCAGCAAGTGTTTGCCCAATCGCATTGGCGCTCACTCCAACTCGATGCAATGCTGAAACCGCGTTTGGTGATGCGTATCGCACTCTCGTTGCGGCATCCAGCACGATCACACCGTCGCCCACTCGCGGAGCAACACTTGCGTCGGCCACTCTGCCTTCAAATGGAAACAAACCTTGCGCAACCATCTCTGCAAACTTCGAAAATATGTCGGCATAGGTAGTTTCAAGCTGCCCAGGTCGACGTGCATTGTCGACTACCCACTCGCGCGACAACACTGCGATAATGCGTCCTTCGTAGCGAACCGGAATTGCAACCATGTTGGCAGTGCCATTGATGGCCTGCACAAAAATCTCGCCCTGCACTGTTGCGTCTGACTTGATGCACTTGTCGAGCAATATTCGCTCGGTGTCACTCGCCCACGTATCTACATAATCAGAGTGATACAGCGTCTGCCCCGTTGCTGCACGCACCTGACCACTGATGAGCCAGCGATCTTTGTCAACTGGGATGTAGAGCAACATGTCGGCAAAACAAAAGTCGGCCAGCATTCCCCATTCGGAAACCAACGCCGCAAGATGCTCGATAGCGCCTTGCTCAAGCTCTGTGTGCTCGTGGGCTAGTTCAATCAGGGTTGGCATAGGACAGTCTTATTCTGTCTCACTTCGGTCTATCGAAGTTGTCAGCTACCGAAACCCATTTTGCGCGCGCCCTCAGGAGCACCAAATTCGACATAGGCGATCTTGCTTGCAGCCACCATGATTTCGCGTCCACGGCTGTCGACAGCAGTCAACGTCTCGGTCTTGCCAGCGAGCGCAGCCTCAGAAGCAGCTTTGAACTTGGTCTGTGCCTTTTCGTCATCAATCTCGAGAGTGATTTCACGTACTGACTGAATGATGCCGATGCGAATTTCCATAAGGTTCAGTCTAATTCACTTTCAGTGCTGCGCTGAAAATCTTCTTTGGCTTCATGTCCTCTGCGATGTACTTGGCGATTGCAAAGAACGCCTTTCCAACTTCGCTGTCTGGAGCCACGGCAGCAATTGGATGACCATCATCGCCACCTTCGCGCAACGCATTGACCAATGGAATCTGGGCAAGCAGCGGAACATTCAATTCGTCAGCCAAGATTTGTCCGCCGCCTTTACCAAAGAGTTCATAACGCTTTCCGTCGTCGCCCGTAAACCACGACATGTTTTCGATAATGCCGCGTACTGGCAAATTCACTTTGACCGCCATTGCTGCCGACAGACGCGCAACTTTTTGTGCGGCTTCTTGTGGCGTTGTGACCACGAGTACTTCTGCTCGCGGCAAGTATTGGCTCAGGCTCAAGGCAATGTCGCCAGTGCCCGGTGGCATGTCGATAAACAAGAAGTCTGGTTCGTCCCAATACACGTCGGTCAAAAACTGCTCGAGTGCTTTGTGCAACATCGGTCCGCGCCACACAACCGCCTGGCCTTCGGGAACGAAATATCCGATAGAGATGCAACGCACGCCCCAAGCCTCTGGAGGAAGCAACATGTTGTCGATCACTACTGGGTCACGATCGGTGCCGAGCATGCGCGGAATTGAATAACCATAAATATCGGCATCGACAATGCCAACTTTGTAACCGAGTGCAGCCATTGCTACTGCAATGTTTGTTGTGACGCTGCTCTTACCAACGCCACCCTTGCCCGAACTGATCAAAATTGGTCGAGTCTTTGAGCCTGGCTGTGCAAACGAAATTGTGCGACCTTCTGCGTGGCCTTGAGCAGGAGCAGAGCCTGCGGTTGCACCAGGGTTTCCATTGAGCATCTGACGAACTGCTGCTCGCTCTTCATCGTTCATTACACCAAAATTGAGATTGACATCATTGACGCCATCAAGCGCGCGTAACGCTGTGTTGACGCGGGTCTGAATCTCGTTGCGCAATGGGCAACCCGCAATGGTGAGTACCACAGTTAGCCCAACCGTGCCCTTTTTGTCGATTACGACGTCACGAACCATGCCAAGGTCAACAATGGAACGATGCAGCTCTGGGTCCTGTACAGGGCGCAGAGCGTCGATCAGCTGGTCAATTGATGGGGATTGGTCAGTGGAAGACATGGTTTGTTTTGGACTCCAATTATTGGTGCAACATAATTTGCACTACGGCCATAGGTACAATACCTGTGTGCCAAGCAAATCGGCTAATCACACGTCGGGTTCGTTTACAGCGACCGTGTCGGCGATCACATCTGCTTTTGGTGACCCAACGCGTCGCGCCGTTTACCTTTTTGCACGCGACTACGAAACAGGCGTAACAGCAGCCCAAGTTGCCACCAAGTTTGACGTGCACCCAAACGTGGCGAGACACCACCTCGACAAGCTTGCTGCTGGCGGATACCTCGAAGTTGCAGTTGATCGTGTTGAAGGCGGCGGCGCTGGTCGCCCATCGAAGCGCTACCGCATTGTTGGCGACGGAGCCGAGTTTACGTTTCCGGTGCGCAGCGAAGATTTGGTTCTTTCACTCTTGGGCAAAGCACTCGCGTTGCTGCCAACCAAAGATGCAGAAATCATGGCCGAACAAGTTGGTCAGCAATACGGCGCTGCAATGGCAGCAGGTTTTAAAGGCGACGACATTTCTGCAGGGCACCGCTCATTGCGCTCGGCATTGCAGGCTGTAGCCGACGCACTCACTGCGCATGGTTTTGCTGCGCACACCGATCAACGCAACAATCAATTGTGCATTGTCAACAACCACTGCCCCTTTGGCGATGTTGCCATTGAGCATCCAGTTATTTGCGCAGTCGATCGTGGAATGGTCAAGGGAATGCTCACCGCGATTTACGGTGACACTTCGCCAGAGTTGTCTGCATCGCTCCCACAGGGCGACACGTTTTGTGCAACGACTATCTAGCTCAAATCTTTAGGACGTTTTAGTCGCCCCAAAAACGCTGTTCTAAAAACGGATCTCCGTACATGTTGTATCCATTTTGTTCCCAGAACCCTGGTGCATCTGTTGCGCGCAACTCAAGTCCGCGCAACCACTTCGGTGATTTCCAAAAATACAAATGAGGAACGAGTAACCGGACTGGACCACCATGAATTGGTTCGATCTCTTCGCCTTCATACTCATATGCAACGAGTGATTCGTCGAGCAGCACATCGGCAAGTGGCAGGTTGGCTGTGTAGCCGTGTTCGGCATGACCCATGATGTACGCAGCGCCTGCTTGCATTCCGGCGCGCTCAAACAAGTCGCGTACGCGCACACCCTTCCATGTGGTGTCAAACTTTGACCACTTGGTCACGCAGTGAATGTCGGTCAGCAATGTCACTGCTGGCATGCTCTTCAAATCATCCAGATTGATCGTGAATGGTTTGTCGACTAAACCAAATATTTTGAGATCCCATTGACCTGGCGCATATGTCGGCACATCACCAACGTGTAGAACCGGAAATCGCTCTGTCAAATATTGACCTGGCGGCAATCGGGCATCATCAATACCCTTATTTGCAAGTTGCTCTCGGTTGCGATCAAAAAATCCCATTGTTCATCTCTCCTGCATCAAGTCTGCCTCATTGCATCGCTAGATTGACGGCGCATGCCACTCTTTTTAGTCCGACACGCCAAGGCTGGCAAACGCAGCAAGTGGCTTGAAGACCCCGCCAATGTCGACGACCGCAAACGCCCTTTGGACAACAAAGGAATGCTGCAAGCAATCGCGCTCGCAGATCGGCTCGCCGACTTCACGCCGCCACAACTTTTGTCGAGCCCTTACATTCGCTGCGTGCAGACACTCGAACCGCTCGGAGCAACTCTTGCGATCTCGGTGACATCAGATGAACGGCTTGCCGAAGACAACTCCTTTGAGCCGATACTCGAACTTCTCGAGGGATGCCCCGACAACTCGGTGCTCTGCAGTCACGGCGACATGATCCCAATGGTTGTTGAAGCGCTCGAACGACGCGGCATGGTGATCACTGGTTTGCGCGACTCGCGCAAAGCTTCAGTGTGGGTGCTTGAGCGACAAAACGGAGTCATTGCGCGCGGCCATGCGTGGCCGCCACCAACTATTGATTAAGAGCAGTATCTACTTCTGCTCGAATTGAATCGACGAACCCCATCACTTCTGCTGGTGGATTCATTGCAGCGCAAATATCAAGTTGCTCTTTAGCCCCCGCGGCATCTCCTGCAAGTCGAAACCGCACTATGCCGAGAAAGCAGTGCGCATCGGGATAATCGGGTTCAACGCCAATCGCACGGTCGAGTCCCTGAGTGGCCGCAGCAAACGCAAGAATTCTCATATCGTCTGGTGCGTCGCGAGCGACAAGCGCGATCAACCACGAGCGATACGTCAGTGCCTCAACATGATCTGGATTAAGCGCCAAAATTTTTGAATACAAATCAATTGCGGTCTTTGGCTCGGAGAAATTAAGTGCACGAGCTTGGGACAGCATCGATGCAGTTGAGTCTTCGATCCCTCCACTAATAGTTTGGCCAGGCAATCGTTGACCCGACTGTTGCGCAACAAACCACCCCGATGCACCTGCGATAAGGGCGACGGTTGCTACGACACCCAGTTTGCGCTTCATCGATGCGCCAGGACGAGCCTCTCGAGCATCAACTCCAGCATCCAACACCTTGATGATTTGAGCAGCACGATGTACATAGCCATTCTTCAGTACCCGGTAATCCTCGTCATCAATATCGCCAGCTACATGTTCGCGCTCGAGGTCGCGCAAGGATTCCAGCAGGAATCTGCGCTCCTCTTCTAGGCTCGCTTGTTCGTCCGGATTAATCATGCGTCCAAATCCGTCACATTTTTAGAAGCCATGGCAGCTTCTACCAATGCAGAATCTTCGGCGCTCGCTGCACCATCATCGGCAGTGCGCCATTTTCTAAACACCACGCCAAGAGCGGCCGCACCGCAGATCAATGCAGCAATTGGTAATGCCCACACCAACGAATCAATGCCAGACGAGCGAGGCAGGAGCAATACCTCGCTACCAAAGCGCTGCTCAATGTAGGCAATCGTTTCGTCGTCGGTGCGCAAACCACTACCAACCTGTCGTGCAACCTCTGCACGAATAGCCTCTGCAGCCGATGCGCGCGACACATAGACACTTTCGCCTTGACATGTTGGGCAAGCAAGTCGCATCGTGATTGCATCGATGCGATCTTGTTGCGAACGTGGACCACTGTCGCGCAGGCCACCAAAAATCAACAGCGCACTAGCAAGTGCGGCCATAAAAATCCACGAATACTTATTATTGAATTTGTTTTTTGCGCTCATGAGCCAAACTGCACTTTCAATAACGACAACTGCTCGTCGAGCAAGCCATCTGAGAGTTGCCCAGCAACGCGTAAGCGCACATAACCGTTGGGGTCAATAATCCACGTTTCGGGAACCTTGGCAACTCCAAATGCAACTGCAATACTGCCGTCATTGTCACGAATCTTTTGCCAGTCACCTTTGTTCTCTGCAAAAAATGCCAAAACTGCACTGTCATCGTCATCGTTGATCACCGTGTACATCTCGGCAGGATTGTCGGTCGACAATTGGTTTTGTGCGAATGTCAGTAACTGCGGATGCTCCGCGCGACAAGGAACACACGTCGAGTTGAAAAAGTTGAATACGACCCACGATCCTTTGCGACGAGCCAAGTCAAATGGTTTGTCTTCAAGCGTTGTTGTCACCACTGCCGGTGCTGGTTGCCCAAGCAGCGGCGATTCAGCGTTGTCAGATGGATTTGGCTTTGCACTTACCAACACCAACAACAAACACACCAGCACGATGCCGACCACAGTTGCCGCGATGGGCGCAACTGGTTTTGCTTTTTTCTCACTCAACATCGTTGCTACCAATCAGTGCCGACGTTGCATCGGTTGGCTTGCGGCGTCGGCCAGGAAACGCTGCCAAAAGCGTGCCAAGGGCCATCAAAAATCCACCAATCCACAACCACACAAGTAGCGGCTTGATAAATACTTTGATGTGCGCTTCGCCGGAGTCTTGCTTTACGGGTGGCTCGAGTGTCAGATAAATATCGCTTCGAATGCCCGTCTTCACCGAAGGCGTCCCGATGTTCATGCCAACCTTGGTGTACTTAGTGATGGCGGGTGCATATGCCTGGCCACCATCAATCGAGA
>CANGZK010000046.1 GCA_947458565.1 Acidimicrobiaceae bacterium | reverse complement strand
TTGGTGACTTCTTTTTTGCAAAGGGTGACCCCGGTCTCGGCAAGCTCATCACGCAGTTCTTTTTGAACAGCCAAGCAGGCCCGATGTTTGTCACAGCGTTGTCTGCAACCCTGTTGGGACTTATGCTTTTTATCGCATTCGGGCTGCTCAACAAATGGGTTGTTGGTCGATGGTACGAAGGTTCAATTTCACAATAACAATGGAGAAAATAGCAACATGATCAAGCGCAACAAAACAATCGGAAGTGCAATTGCCTTTGGCATTTCAATCGCTCTTCTTGGAGCCTGTGGAAGCAGCGACTCGACAGCAACTGATACAACTGCTGTAGTAGCACCAGCAACCGGAGTATCGCTTGCAGACGTTTGTCCTGCCACGATAGTTGTCCAGACGGATTGGTTCCCCGAATCAGAGCATGGGGGCATCTATCACCTCATGGGTGATGACGCAGTTGCTTCGAAAGACACGGGTGCCGTAACCGGATCACTGGTTGTCAATGGAGAACCAACTGGTGTGAAACTCGAAATTCGCGCAGGTGGACCATTCTTAGAATCCCCAGTGGTTACCGAGATGTACCAAGACAATGCAATCACTTTTGGATATGTAGGTACAGATGTGGCTATCACTCGCTACAACGATGCTCCAACACTTGCTGTTTTTAATGCGCTGAACATCAACCCGCAAGTTGTGTTGTGGGATGCCACTAAGCATCCAGAAGCTAAAACCATTGCTGAGGCTGCCAAAACTGTCAAGTCGTTTTTCGTTTATGGAGAACCTTCTTGGATGCAGTATTTCATCGCACAGGGGCTGATCAACAAAGGCCAGGTTGACTCCAACTACAAGGGAAACTTGTTGCTCGCCACGGATGATGCTGCACACCAAGGCTTCGTAACTTCTGAGCCGTACAAATATGCAAACCTTGAAACAGGATCAATTACAACTGGTTACCAACTCATTCATGAAGCAGGCTGGAACTCTTACGCTCAGAACTTCGCGATTCGCAAAGACCGCCTCGAAGAACTCCGTCCATGTCTTGAAAAAGTCGTTCCGGTCATTCAACAAGCACAAATCGACTACATCGCTGATCCGACCCGAGCAAACGCACTCATCATCTCTACCGTGAAGACTTACGACAGTTGGTGGAGCCAGTCAGAGGGCGACGTTGCAAACGGTGCAGCATCACAAAAGGATTTAGGCATCATCGGAAACGGTGATACTGAAACATTTGGTGATTTGGAAGAGGCCCGCGTCAATGATTTCATTGCGAAGGCAACACCTATCTTGCGAGAGCAAGGCCTTGAGATCGCCGATTTAACTGCGAGCGATATTACGAACAACGAATTTTTGGATGCTTCAATCACCTACAAGGGGTAATTGAATCAGGCGTCTTTGACGCTCCACTTACGCTGAGCCACTGGATCTTTATCACTCCAAGGGAAATTGATCCACTGGTCGGTGTGCTTCCACACATAGTCACACTTGATGATTGAATGCGACTTCTCGTACAACACGGCAAGTCGGGTGTCGGCAAGTTGGCCTTTGCAAAATTCGAGTACATGCTTCAAGGTATGGCCCGTGTCTGCCACATCGTCCACGATCAAAACTTTCGAGTCCTTCAAGTCAACAAGGCTTGGAACCGGAGGAAGGATCATCGGCACTGCAAGACGCTCATTAACGCCGGTGTAAAACTCGACATTCATGGTGTACGTATTTTTCACAGAAAGCGCGTAACCGAGCGCTCCTGCTGCAAGTAGACCACCACGTGCAATTGCAAGAATAATGTCGGGTTCATAACCGCTCTTTGCCACCATCACTGCAAGCTCGCGGCTCGCAACTCCGAAGGACTCCCACGTCATTATTTCTCGTTCTTCGCTCAACTCGACCCCTTTATTGCATCTCGTGAAATACTCAATCTAGTTCATCAGTCGGTCACATAAGGGCAGTGACGACATCCGCTCTCGCAACAATAATTACGCGAAGCCAGAAACTCGGCAGTCATGACTGACAGCCCCGAAACCGGATCTTGATAGCACGGCAATCTGGTCTCTACAGCCGAAGCATGGCGGCTCATAATCTCCACGAAATGAGGGTGTGTGCCCTGTAGACGCCGAGGAATCGGCTTTACGAGATAATCCTTCCTAAGAATCGGTGGTGTCATAAGGTCTCGAGCATCCCCCAAAATTGGGGCCAACTTTTACTCACAACGTGCGGATCGCTGATGATCACGCCGTCCAACTTGAGCCCTGCAACCCCAAATGCCATCGCCAGTCGATGATCATGATGTGTGTCACAACGACCAGAGTGCAACGCCTGAGGTGTTATTTCTAGTCCGTCGGGATGTTCAACAACATTTGCACCAAGTTGCCTCATTTCCGCAGCGAGATCCCCAATACGGTCGCTCTCCTTGCCACGGATGAAACCAACACCTCTAATGCGAGTTGGCGTATCCGCAAACATCGCCACTACTGCAAGCGTTGGAACCAAATCTGAGATCTCCGACATATTCACGTCAAGGCCACGCAATGACGTAGTTGCATCACGACTTACTGTGATTCCGGCCTGATCTTCCACAACATCACAGCCCATTTGCTTGAGGACATCCGCGAAACGGCAATCCCCTTGCATCATGTTTAACGACATTCCATGTACTTGCACCCGACCACCAACTACCGCCGCGGCAGCGAACGGATACGAGGCCGAACTGGCATCTGGCTCAACCACAAATTCGCAGCCAACATATCCACCACCGTCAATGACGATTTTACGCTCGTCCACAATGCGAATATTTGCCCCAAATGACCTCATCACCGATGCAGACATGGTGATGTACGGGAGGGAAATAACGTCTCCAACAAGTTCTATCGTGAGCCCATTCTCCAACATCGGCGCAATCAGCATCAGCGACGTCACAAATTGCGATGACGTGCTGGCTGAAACTTGTACTGAATCCGAACAAGTCGTCCCTCGCTGAACCGTAACGGGCAAGCAAAATTTCTCACTTTGCCACGAAACACTTGCGCCAAGTTGTTCCAATGCAAGATGTAAATCTTTCATTGGTCGACTGCGCAGTGATTCGTTGCCCGTCACCGTAAGTGGGCCTTGACGTAACAGGCCAATTGCGGTGAGAAACCGAGCGGTAGTTCCTGCCAAATTGGCATTGACAGTCACCGCATCGTCACGACTCAGATCAATTGGCTGCTCGAAATGTGCAGTCGCACCGTCAAGATCGATGAATGCACCAAGCAACTCGAGACCCTGCACCATCGCTTGCGTGTCATCACCATCGGGCAACCCGATGATTGTCGATGCACCACGGGCCAGAGCAGCGCAGATGAGAGCTCGATTAGCAATTGACTTCGAACCAGGAACAGTCGCTACCGCATCAAGTGATCGACCTTTTAATCCGACTGCATACTCGTCTAAACGAGTCATGAAATCTGCTGCAAAGTTGGTTTAAACCCACGAGCAATCAAACCGCCCCGAAACACATCTTGACTGGTCTGCTCTACCACGAGTACCAGGACTCCTCGTTCGCCTTCGACCGAGTGAGCAACTTCGAAGTTTGCGATGTTGACACCAAGCTCTGCTGCAAGAGTAAAAATCTCTGCGGCCGCACCCGATCGGTCAGGAATCGGAACTCTGACTTCGACAACGTCCATCAGATCACGTACACGACTTGGCAAATTGGATCGCGCTATACGAGACTGCTGCAACCGTTTCATCAACTCTTTCGAATCACCGTTCTCGACAATCTGTTTCATTTGAACGAGTCCATCAATTAGTCCATCTAGAGCAATAACGATTGCATCTCGGTTCTCTCGGCAAATATCGATCCATATCGCAGGATGTCCAGATGCAACTCGTGTCATGTCCCTAAAACCGCCTGCAGCCAAGCGCAATACCGCAACATGCTCCTCTGATCTATCACTCGCAAGACCCATTAATGCTGCTGCGGTTAGATGAGGAAGGTGACTCACTATCGCAACAAGTTGGTCGTGCCGCTGCGGATCAAGCACAACAATTTCAGATCCAAGTTCCGTCACGACTCCAGCGACTTGTTCAAAATTGCTGTCCGAAATACCTACAGATGGCGTCAGCACCCAAACAGCACCTTCAAACAATTTGGCATCTGCTCCCGCCAAACCAATCAATTCACTGCCAGCCATCGGATGTCCACCGATAAAACGTGGATCATTAATTTGTTCAACAAGATGTGCCTTAACACCGCCGACATCTGTAACCAAACCAGTTGTCTCTGACAACGCTCGCACCACCTGCCCTGCAATAGACGACACGGGCGTCGCAACAAATGTGATGTCGGCATCCTTATCAACGCCAATCTGATGAACGATTCCAAGTGATAACGCCTGGTTCTCAATTTCACCGACTGAGTCGGATCCGGTGACATGCCAACCTCTGCTCGAAAGAGCAAGCCCTAAGGATCCACCGATCAAGCCAAGACCGAAGACATTCGCCCGTTTTTGCGTCACAATCGTTAATTCTACTCGTGGCCTACTGAGCAACCGATTCAATTAACAGTTTGACTTCAGCATTCGTGAGATGTCTCCATTGACCCGGCGACAAGTGTCTATCGACCAATGGACCGATCCGAACACGCACGAGACGCTCAACTGGGTAACCAACTTCCTCACACATGCGACGTATCTGTCGGTTTCTGCCCTCGTGAATCACCACGCGCAAGACACCGGGTTGCAACTGACTGACCTCGGCGGGCGCCGTCATTCCGTCATCGAGCTCAATGCCATTTCGCATCCGGCTAATTGCGGTGTTGTTCACACCGGTGTTCGAACATTCAACATGAACCAAATACTCTTTTTCCAAGCCATAACTCGGGTGTGTGATTCGATTGGTGAGCTCACCATCATTGGTGAGCAGCAACAATCCTTCAGAATCAGCATCAAGGCGACCAACGGGAAATACTCGGGGTTCCAATGGAACAAGATCAACTACGGTCTCGCGACCGTGAGTATCTATGGCTGTCGAAATCACATCAACAGGCTTATTCAGTAGGTAGTACACCACATCTGGTCGCACTCCCACTGGCGCGCCGTCAATCTCTATGAGGTCAATCTCAACATCAACTCTTCGACCCAAGATTGCTATCTCTCCGTTTACCGTCACTCGCTCTTCGGCAATCATTTCCTCACACGCACGCCGACTGCCCCACCCATGACGAGCCAAAACTTTTTGCAGTCGCTCGCCTTCGTGTAGATGATCGTCGCCTCCCGGCGTTGATGAAGAAATAACTACCCCTCAACTTCGTTTCGAGAAGCACCCATTGGGTTTGAAGGAACGATGCGCAATCCCTGTTCGAGCGCCTCTACAACTTCGGCTGGCGGAACGAAATCCGCAATCGGCGGCAAAGATGCGAGCGAATCGAGCCCGAGACGTTCAAGGAACATTGCCGTGGTACCGAACAGAATTGCTTGGCCAGGACCGTCATCTCGAGACACTTCGGTGATGTAACCACGAGCCTGCAACGTGCGCATCACTGCATCTGGATCGACACCACGAATGGATGCAACCTGTTGACGCGACAGTGGCTGCTTGTATGCAATGATCGCCAAGGTCTCTAAAGCGGCAGATGAAATGCGAGCGTGCTGGCTGTCGAGCACAAATCTTTCAACATATGCAGACACATCAGGGTGCGATTGGAATCGATAGCCGCCAGCCACTTTGACTAATTGAAAACCGTGTCCTGCCTCGGCATACGCCATCGACAAACGTTCGCAAAGCCCCTCAACTACCGCAAGTGGTTGTTCAAGCAACTGCGCAAGCAATGTTGGGTCGACCGGTTCCATTGCAACAAGCAAGATTCCTTCAAGAGCGCGAACAATATCGGCGCTGATCTCTGTTTCTTCATCTGACATAAATACAACCTTTCATTGCAAAATCATCCTTCGTAATCGTCAATATTAAAGACCGCTTCAAAACCAACGTCATTGCCACCAGTCCACAACACCTGAATGTCGCCGAATTTGTCGCTCTGTTCAAGATCGACTCGGCCCTGCTTGTACAGCTCAAGAATCGCAAGAAATCGACACACGACGGCAATGCGATCATGGATTGCCTCAGTGAGTTGCGCGAACGTGACTCGCCCAAGACTCGGTAATTCATCAAGCAACTCCATCAGTGCTTCCGCGACACTCGCGCGAATTGGGGCGACGTGATACAGATCGATGGTTGTTGGTGGCTTTGGTTGTACCGCACGCATAAACGCACGCTGCAATCTGACCGGAGTTACGCCTTCCAGCAAATCTGGCATCAACTCTGCGAAACGCTCATCGGGCCCAGCCATACGAGCAAAGCTCAAACCTGCTTTCTCGACTAGTTCGCTGAATACTCCCGCGACATCTTTGAAGGTTTTGCAATCCAACAATCGAGCAAGCAGCAAATCGCGCTCTTCCCACAGTGCGAGTTCCTCATCGAGGTCCATATCGGCCTTGCCAGGGAGCAATCTTCGGGTCTTCAACTCAACAAGGGTCGCTGCAATCAGCAAAAATTCGGTTGCAATCTCTATGTCAAAAGTTTGCATCCGCTGAACTTCAACGAGATACGCCTCGACGATGCGCAGCAGCGATACTTCGTGAATGTCAACTTCTTCTTGCAAAATCAGATGCAAAAGCAAATCAAACGGGCCATCAAAGACCGGGGTGTTTACCTCGTATGCCATCGCGCACAAGGATATATCAAACAGACCTTTACTCGTTTGTTTGCACTATCGTAATGACGTGGCCAGAGTCCTTTCCTGCATTCAACCGACCGGAGAAGTCCATCTCGGCAACTACCTGGGTGCACTACGAAACTGGGTCTCAGGACAGCACACAAATGACGTCTTTCATGGCATCGTTGACTTACATGCGCTCACAGTCACCGATACTCCTGGAGTGCTCGGCAAGCAAACGCTGCAATTAGCGGCAATTCTGTTTGCTGTTGGGCTCGATCCTCAGGTTGCGACGGTTTTTGTCCAAAGCCACATCCCAGAACACAGCCAGTTGGGTTGGATCATGGAGTGCACTGTCAGTTTTGGCGAACTCAGTCGGATGACCCAATTTAAAGATAAGTCGGCAAAGCGTGAAGCTGATTTTGTATCGGCTGGGCTCTTCACTTACCCCGCACTTCAAGCAGCAGACATCCTGCTCTACGATGCGGCAGAAGTACCTGTTGGTGACGACCAACGGCAGCACATAGAAATCACCCGCGACATAGCCCTTCGCTTCAATCATCGTTTCGGTGACACATTTGTTGTTCCAAAAGCCGTGACTCCACCGACTGGCGCTCGAGTTATGGATTTACAGGAGCCCACCAACAAAATGAGTAAGTCCGGCGATGGTGAAGCGGGAATTATCTATCTACTCGACGACCCAGCAGCGATTGTCAAAAAGTTTAAGCGCGCAGTCACTGACAGCGACAATGAAGTGGCGTTTGACCGCGAACGTAAACCGGGTGTCAGCAACTTGCTCGAGATTCTTGCAGCAGCCACAAACGAGTCTCCTGCTTCATTAGCAACGACGTATACACAGTACGGAAAACTCAAACAGGACACCGGTGAGGCTGTTGCCGAAATGCTTCGTCCGATTCAGACTCGATACCACGAACTCATGGCCGACCCAGCGGAGCTCAGTAACTTGCTTGCTCTTGGTAAGGATCGAGCATCGAAAATTGCACAAGCGACACTGGCTCGCGCTCACAGCGCAATTGGATTGTATCCAAGCAAGTAACAGCCAACGCTGCATGTATTTGCTAAATATCGTCGGCCAGAGTGAGCGCATCCTTCAATTCACCGACACACGAACCTTCGACCATTGAGACTGTAAGTTCGGAACTGCCGTTGGACCTCAGCATCGCAGCACCGATTGCTTCGTGGTCGTGATACTGGCGAAAGCGACTCGTACGCGGGCCCACCAGAGTTGCAACAACCCGAGCCAACGTGCTGAGATGTGCGGCCGACTTGCCTACATCATGCAACAATGCTCCGGCAATCTCTTCATTGCTCGAAGTAGGTCGATTCTTCACAAACCGACGACCAACCAGCACGCTGTGCTGACGATCCTGCGCCATCATCTTGTTCCATAGATCAAACTCGCTAGACGTCAACACTGAGTGCACCCACTGGCGCTCTATCTCTTGCATCTGTGAGGGCACCAGAGACAGCACGAAGCGTTTGGCAAGATGTGTAATTTTGCTCACTGATGCGCCTTAACTCGAGCGCGCGGATGCGACTCGCGATACATCTCAAACAGCACCTCGTTATCGACCTTTGTATACACCTGCGTCGTGCTTACCGATGCATGTCCGAGAAGTTCTTGCACGATTCGCAAATCGGCCCCGTGGACCAACATGTGAGTTGCGCAGGAATGCCTGAGCACGTGCGGAGAGAGTTCGCTCTTGATGCCAGCCAACATCGCATACTTCCGAACAATCCCCCACGCTGCTTGTCGCGCCAAGCGCGCGCCGCGCACGCCAAGAAAAACGGCGTCAGCATGATCGCGCTTCGCCCACTGTTGTGGACACAACATGGGTCTTCCGCCAGCACCCAGCCATGCCTCCAGCGCTTCTTTTGCGTGACGGCCAAACGGCACGATTCTCTCTTTGGAACCCTTACCGA
>CANGZK010000045.1 GCA_947458565.1 Acidimicrobiaceae bacterium | reverse complement strand
GTCTTCTGGCGATACAAGTCCACGAACAAGCAGTTGATTTCGTATCAGGTCATCGATTGAATGCCAAAACCGATCTCCCGGAAGATCCAGCAGCACGATAGGGACAGGCACACCCTTCCCAGTTTGTGTGAGCGTGAGTAATTCAAAAGTCTCATCGAGCGTGCCAAAGCCACCTGGCAAACACAAAAACGCTTGAGATTCTTTGACCAGCATCAATTTGCGAGTGAAGAAGTATCGCATTGAAACATATTTCTCATCGCCCGCAATGATTGAATTTGCCGAAGACTCAAACGGTAGGCGAATCGAGACGCCAATGGAACGCTCTCTTCCCGCTCCTTCCATACCGGCCTCCATAATCCCTGGGCCAGCTCCTGTAACCACCATCCATCCTTCGTCGGCGAGACTTCTTGCAACGTTGAGGGTGTGCGAATACAAAGGATCATCTTTCTTCGTTCTTGCCGAACCAAAGATTGTCACCTTGCGTCGTTGCGTGAATGGCTGGAACATTGCGAACGCTTCACGCATTTCTTTTAATGCCGAAGAAGCAATTTTGAGATCAAGAGTTGATGTTTTATCTGTCCCAAGCTCGAGGCTCGTTGCGATCAGTTGCATTACATAATCAGTGTTGTGAATTGAGCCAAATTCACCTACGAGGTCAGATATTGCCTTCTGCAGTTCACTGAACTGAGTCATTGTTGAAAAGCTAGCCCTTTCACGTTGAGGGCATCTATCAGCTCTGTGAAACTCTGTTGAAAGGATCGAACTCCTTCAGCCTCAAGTTGTTGTGCAACTTCCACAACATCTACACCTAGTTCTGATAACGCTTGCCACTGCGAATGAGCAAGGTCAACATCTGACTCAATTGTTGAACTAGGCGTTCCATGATCATTAAAAGCCAACATGGTGTTGTCGGGCAAGGTGTTTACCGTGTCGGCTCCGATTAATTGATCGACGTACAAGGTGTCGGGGTAAGCAGGATTTTTTGTTGAAGTTGATGCCCACAGCGGGCGTTGCACTCGGGCCCCACGACGTACAAGGGTTGCCCAGCGAGGTCCCGAAAAAGTCTGTGCAAACAGCTGGTAGGCGAGCTTTGCTTGCGAAATAGCCGCAGTGCCACAGAGTGCAATCGACTTTTCTGTTCCAACTTGCAACAAACGCTTATCAATTTCCGTGTCGACTCGCGAAATGAAGAAACTCGCAACGCTCGAAACACCAGAAAGTGTCCCAGTTGTTTTTGCGCTCAGAATCTCTAAACCTTCGATGTATGCATTCATGACATCCTGGTATCGATCCAGGCTAAATATAAGGGTTACGTTGACATTGCGACCCTCGCTGATCATTGTGCGAATGACAGGAATGCCTTCTTGAGTTGCCGGGATCTTTATCATGACATTGTCACGGTCGACACGAACATCTAACTCGCGTGCTGCATGCTCGGTGGCAGCAGAGTCGTGAGCCATGTTTGGATCCACTTCGACACTCACGAAACCATCTGAATGATTAGAAGACTCGTAAAGAGGTCTAAACACATCAAGAGAATCTTGAATGTCCTTCACAACGAGTTCCCAGTAACTTTCAAGAGGCGATTGCCCAAGTGCTGTGAGTTGACGAAATTGTTCGTCGTAGTCTTGCGATCCTTGGATCGCTTTTTGAAAAATTGTGGGATTAGAGGTCAGTCCACGTATGCCCGTATCAAGAATTCCTTGCAGGGCTCCGGTTGTGATGTATTCGCGCTTGAGATTGTCAAGCCAAGGGCTCTGACCGCATTCGTCGAACAATCGCACCAGGCGAGAATTTGTCATCAGCCTTGTTTATCAGACTCAATTAACGCAATCGCACTTTCAACAACGTGTTGAACGTTCAATCCAAGTTTTTGCATGACAACATTGCCGGGTGCACTTGCGCCGAATCGATCAATGCCTATCGATTGATCTGCATATTTGGACCATCCAAACGTGCTTCCAGCTTCCACGGATAACACGGGTACACCTCGCGGGAAGACAGACAATTTGAATTCACTGGACATGGTTTCGAAGCGGTCCCAGGACGGCATGCTCACGACCTGTGAAGCGATGCCAGACTCTTCCAGTTTTACGGCAGCATCGACGCAGAGGGAGACCTCGCTGCCAGTGCCTACGAGCACTACCTGAGCATTTGCCGTGCTCCTTCGCACAACACCGGCTCCTGTAGAGACGGCTTGGCCATCTGTCGTTATCGGGAGTGATTGTCGACTCAATATCAATGCGGTTGGCCCATTGTGGTCTGCAGCATCGCGCCATGCCTGCGCTGTTTCGTTGGAATCGGCAGGTCGAACAACATGGAGATCAGGAATAATTCGCAATGAAGCAAGATGCTCAATTGGTTGATGGGTTGGACCATCTTCACCTACGCCCACCGAGTCGTGCGAAAAGACAAAAATTACTTTTGCATGAGAGAGCGCTGCCAATCGAATCGACGGACGCATGTAATCGGCGAAAACAAAGAACGTTCCGCCAACGGGAAGGACGCCTCCATGCAAAGACATCCCAACCATTGCCGCCGCCATTGCATGTTCTCGAATGCCGAAGTAGATCTGCTGTCCTTCAGGGTGAGTTGCCGTGAAGGCTTTAAGCGCACTGATTTTTACACCTGTGTTGCCAGTTAGGTCAGCAGACCCAAGCATGAGACCGGGGAGATCGCTCAAACTTGCACTAATTGACAATGGCATTGCTTGGCGCGTTGCAAGGGTTGAATCCGATTCGAATGATGGCAACTTCGAATTCCAGTTTGCACTTTTTTGCGGATTCCAGCACGCTTCAAATTCTGTGTTCTTTTTGGTTGATTTGTACGTTGCAAGCAAGTGTGCAGATCTCTTTGCTGCAAACTCCCTGGATGCAGCAACTGTTTGAGCTGGGGCCCAGAAGGGTTCGTTCGGAATATTGAGCACCGCTTTCGTTCGCTCAACGTGTTCGGCAAGAAAAGGATTGCCGTGCGCCTCGTGACTGTCGGTGAAATCTGGAGATGGGAAACCGATATGAGTTTGCAAGACACACAAAGTTGGTGATCCACGATGTTGCTTGGCATTATTGAGTGCCACTTCGAGAGCGTCCAGATCCTCGCCAATTTCACCAAGCTGTACGACGTTCCATCCATATGAGGTGAAGCGTGCAACCACGTCGTCCGAGCATGTCAAAGATGTGCTGCCGTCAATCGTGATTTTGTTATCGTCAAAAACACAAATCAGCCGATCAAGACCGAGATGTCCGGCCAACGATGCCGCTTCATGACTGATTCCCTCCATCAAGCATCCGTCGCCAGCAATCACATACGTGTGATGGTCCATTAACTCCTGACCGAAGCGTGCACGTAAATTGCTTTCGGCGATCGCGATGCCCACTGCGTTTGCAAAACCCTGTCCGAGAGGCCCGGTAGTTACTTCAACACCTGCAGTGTGCCCGGCCTCGGGGTGACCTGGAGTGAGCGAATCAAACTGGCGAAATGATTGCAAGTCAGAAAGTTCGAGACCGTAACCGTTGAGAAACAACATTGCATATTGCAAGATCGATGCATGACCAGCAGACAGAATAAACCGATCTCTGTTTCTCCAGAGTGGATCTTGTGGTGAGTGTTGCATGATTCGTGAATACAACACGTGTGCAAGGGGAGCGAGAGCCATTGCGGTTCCCTGATGTCCACTTTTTGCCTTCAGCGGAGCATCCATGGCCAAGCCTCGGGCGATCGCAACGATTTCGCGGTCCAATTCAGGCGAGAGGCGAGGCAAAGTATTCACGGCGGCGACTGTAGTTGCTTTCAGGCGACCGGAGGAAGCAGCGTCAGTGGGACTTTGTGCCAATCTTGCTGATCGATGCGGCAGTGCGCAAAAATAAGGCCGTATTTCTGAAGTTCTAGAGCACCCCGCACAAGGCGATAGGTAAATTTGCCGGGCTCGACCGTAAACGGGCTGACATTTCTCGCCAACTGTTCTGAGTCTTCATCAAAACCGTCTCTAAAGATGACCTCGAATACGCCCGAACCAGGATCAGTTGCTTTGCAGTAGATCAATGCCATGAGATGTGGCTCTATGGTCACAGGCACAGGACTTGGGGCCGCAAGCGAGAAGAAAACACCAGCCATATCAATGCGAGTGGCAGGCCCAGGAGCTTGTTTCATCTCAAACGTATCGATAAACAAAGCAGAGACGATGTGCACGTTCTTACTTTAGTGGTTGGGATCGATATTCATAAGTCCGTTACTTACTGTCTTGAAAACAGTGAGGTCGTGCCTAAGCAATACAAAATCTGCTCGCATGCCGTTCAAGATCTCGCCTCGGTCTTTGAGACCAAGCACACGTGCGGGGTGATGAGTCGCACTTGCTATTGCCTCTGCGAGCGGAACTGCGCATTGAAATACTGCATTACGTACTGCAAGATCCATTGTGAGCACACTTCCTGCAAGTGTGCCGTCTGACAAACGAGGTGCTCGATCTGATCCAGACGCCACCGAGTCGGAAACCATGATCATTCGAGTCGGTTTTGCAAGGAATGCAAGCCGCACAGCGCGCGCTGATACGTGTTCGAGATCGATAATGATTGATGCGTATATTTCCTCGTCTGTAAGTACGTTTAGGGCGAAACCCTGATCTCTGTGATGCACTCCGGACATTGCGTTAAACAGATGCGTAACCATTCGAGCACCTGCCTGTTTTGCTGAAATAAATTGCTGATCAGACGCACGTGTGTGACCAAGAGATACAGCAACTCCCATTTTGTGAAGCAGTTCAATAGCAGCAACGGCTTCTTGCTGTTCAGCACCGATCGTCATGAGTGCAACACATTCAGGCAATTGAGAAATCCAGTTGAGATCAATCTCTACGACACTCTGCTTGTTGTGGGCACCAATCGCAGCTCCGAGAAACGGACCTTCCAAATGGGCACCAAGAATTGAGGTTCTTGCGACCGAAGACGAAACCTCTCTGATTTGCATTTGTGCATTTATCACAGCCACAGCAGAATCAAGCTTTTCAAGTGGTGCACTCACCAACGTTGGACACCAACTAGTGACTCCGGTGCTCAGCAAGTGTTCATCAACTTGATTCCACTGAGCAGCGTCTGCCGAAGCAACGTTAAATGCGCCGAATCCGTTGACTTGTAGATCGATGAACCCAGGAACAAGTAATGCATCAAATTCGGCCTCGTTGACCCTGATATCAGACACATCTGTGATCAAACCAGACGCATCCCATGTAACACTTGTTGGGCCGCAAAGCGCACCATTCACAAATGCTCGTGTAGCGGTAATTTGCCCCATAACGATCCAAATTAGTGCTTGCTTGAGTAATGTAAACAGTCGTGCCTAGTCAACGAACAATGTCCGAAGCGTTGTCTAAACAACTACTGACACCCTTCGGATTTCCCTTCGCTAGTGAGGCGGTCGTAGCAACGCCTCGCGAGGCTGCAGACGCCGCAGATGCCATGGGCTATCCGGTCGTCACAAAACTCAATGGTGACCACATCGCACACAAAACCGAGCGAGGCCTTGTGCGCCTGAAACTTGCAGATAGAGCGTCTGTCGAACAAGCAGCCGAGCAGTTACTTGCGATGGCAACCCCAGATGATGGGGATGTGCAGTTACTCGTTGCGAAAATGATTGATGGAAGTCGTGAACTCATTGTTGGCATGGTTCATGATCCGGCTTTCGGCAATACCGCGATGCTTGGCATGGGTGGTATTTTTGCCGAAGTAATTCAGGACGTCGTGTTTGCCCCAATGCCGATCGATTTGATTTCTGCGAACAGAATGATTGATGGATTGAAACATCAATCCATCCTTGAAGATTTTCGTGGCGAGCAAAGTGTCGACAGAGACGCTTTGGCAAATGCTCTCGTTGCGTTAAGCGCAGCATGCGACCAGCATCCCGAAATACAGTCAATAGATATCAATCCATTGATCGTGCAGCGAGATGGGGCTTTGGTAGCAGTTGACGCACTTGTAGAGATCCGCGCCGAAGAAATTGCGTCCGCACATGCAACATCTCGTTTCATCCCGCGAGCCGACCACTACCGTGCATTGTTTTCACCTCGTGCGATTGTCGTCGTTGGAGCGTCTTCGCACCCAGGTAAATTTGGCTTCGTTTCACTGCACAATATTTTGTCTAACAAATTTGCGGGAAAGGTTTATGCGACCAATTTGCAAAAAGAGGATATCCTGGGAATTCAAACTGTCGATTCGATCGATGAATTGCCACTCAATGAGATTGATCTAGCTTTTTTTTGCACACCTGCAAGTGCAAACCCCGACTTACTGAGGCAGTGTGCGGCACGTGGCATTCATGCGGCCTTTATTGCTTCTGCCGGTTATCGAGAGGCGGGATCAAATGGGGAGAGGGCAGAACAAGAACTTGTTCAACTTGCTGCTGATCTTGGAATGCTGATCGCAGGACCAAATGGTCAGGGAGTAGTTAGCACGCCAGTTTCTATGTGTGCACAGATTGTTGGACCGTACCCGCCGAAAGGTGGTATTTCAGTCGCTAGCCAAAGTGGCAATTTCGTTTCGAGCTTTTTGAACTATTCACGGCAAACTGGCGTCGGAATCGCTCGGGCAATTTCGGCTGGCAATGCAGCACAAATTTCGGTTGGCGAATACTTGGAGTGGTTTTCACAAGATGACGAAACACTCGTAAGTTTGGCCTACATCGAAAGCGTTACTGATGGCAAGGCGCTTGAATCTTCATTTTCACTTGCGCTAAAGAATAAGCCGCTTGTGGTTGTCAAAGGTGGTGCGACCGATGCGGGTTCGCGGGCTGCACAGAGTCACACTGGCGCATTGGCGAGTAACGACAAGATTTTTGATGGCCTCTGCAGAAGTACTGGAGCGTCTCGCGCCAAAACCGTTGAAGAAGGCTTCGACATTGCAGCCACCTTTGCCACGCAACCGCTGCCGCGAGGTAATCGTGTTGTTGTATTGACGACTGTCGGTGGTTGGGGAGTTGTTACATCAGATGCCATCGCACAAGACGGTGTGCTCGACCTCATCACACTTCCAACGCAATTGATCAAATCGCTGGATGAGTTATTGCCGCCACGCTGGAGTCGAAACAACCCCATCGATTGTGCTGGTGGAGAAACGCGCGACACCATTCCGGCGATACTTGATTTGGTTTGCGCACACGAAAATGTCGATGCAGTGATTTTCCTAGGATTAGGCATCCAGAGCAACCAAGCCAGAATGATGAGCGAAGGTCACTTTTACCCAGACCATGGTTTAGAACGAATTGTTTCTTATCACCGTCGACAAGATGAGCGTTTCGCAGAAGCAGCGGCCGAATGTTCCATCAAGTACAACAAGCCCGTACTGGTCGCAACTGAACTTGCAGTCGCTGACCCGCTCAACCCTGGCCCTGCAACCGTGAGGGCGTCAGGGCGACTCTGTTATGCAAGTGGTACTCGTGCGGCAACTGCGCTTGCCCACATGTATAGGTACTCACGCTTCATAGGGACCGCGCAATGATCCAGGGTGGTAGCGGCGATATTTCTCAGTCAATGAAACGAGCAAACAACAAGGTTCGTCTTGGTTCCGTTCGGGTTGTTGCAACGCTACTTTCCACCGTTTTGCTCTTCGGAGCAATCCTTTTCGGAGTTGCATACAAATTGGTCGACGATCTAGCGACGTCAGTTTCATCCAAGCCTTCATCGGCACAAGTTGTAGCACCAAACGCATCTCTACTTAATGCACGGCGCTTGCCAGCAATCCTTTCCACTGAGGTGCGCATCGGTGGGCTTATCCGGACACTTTCTGACACCGTGCAAAAATTTCCCGAACAATCGTGCCTCGTTGTTTCGGTTGAAGGACAACGAGTTGCCGCAATTCGGCCCAATCTTCCTGTGATCCCTGCGAGCAATATGAAGTTGCTCACTGCTTTAACTGCACTTGAGGTTTTGGGACCTGAGTTCGTATTCACAACAAAAATCGTTGGCCTCAGTGCAGCGAATCAAGTTGTGGGAGATCTGTGGCTTGTGGGCGGAGGAGACCCGCTTCTTTCAACCTTGAGCTATCCAGCAACCGAGTCATATCCAACGCTGTACCCAACCGACATTGGTCTGCTGGTAGACGCGATAGTTGCCGCCGGTATTACTGAAATCACAGGAAATATTGTTGGTGACGAAAGTCGATATGACGCGGAAAGATTTGCTCCAACACTCGGTCTCGGGGTGCGAACCACCGAAGTAGGGCCGTTGGGTGCATTGATGCTGAATGATGGTGTTGTTCTTGATTCGCCGATCAAGCCTGATCAACCAGCTCTTTCTGCAGCGCAGGAGTTTTTGAGGTTACTGAGTGAACGTGGAATCGTCGTCCGAGGAACGGCAATCACCGGTGTCGCTTCGGCCGATCTTCCCGTTATTGCGAGCATCAATTCAGCGCCACTTAATGACGTGATCACGGAGATGCTCACCAACAGTGATAACAACACGGCTGAATTGGTGCTGAAAGAAATTGGTCTCTCAAGAATGTCAGCAGGTACTCGAATGGCGGGTGCGCAGGTAATTCAAGCGCCATAGTTTTAGTCGTTTGTATCACACCCGCTTTGGAAATCGCATAGGGCGCAACGCCATTAATTTGACGCTCACCTAAAATGGAGGCGATATTGATAATCGAGCCACCT
>CANGZK010000044.1 GCA_947458565.1 Acidimicrobiaceae bacterium | reverse complement strand
TTTCGCCTTCAACTTCTGTATCGCTCGAATGGACGTCGGCTTCAATGTCCTGCAGCTCATGAATAATGCGCCGAGCACGCTCGACAACGACCACGCCTTCTTCTGTGAGTGATCCACCATTACGCTCAACAAGCGCAACTCCAAGATCTTTTTCGAGACGTGAGATGTGGGCGGAAACGTTGCTTTGCACGGTTCCGAGAGCCCGAGCAGCACCTGAAAATGAGCCATGATCAGCAATTGCAATCAGGCTGGCGAGGTGGCGGATCTCCATTGCCCTCAGACTAGCCAAATTGTTGGTCTACCTATCTGGAAAATAGATAGGGGGCATCGTGGCGTTCGCCTTGCGCGCTTACCCACGGGTAGGCCATACTGGTTACATATCGCGGTGGGCTCCCCCCAGAGCCCGCCCGACAGAATCCATAAATGTGGCTCCCCCGCCACAGGATTCTTCGGTTGAGAGGCCCCGCAGAAATGTGGGGCCTTTCCCATTTTTTGGGTTCCCTTTAGTGCAAATTCTTTTTTGTGAGCATCGATCTGACTGCAAGTATCGCTGCTGCAAAAATTGCTACTCCCATTGCACGCACTCCAATGCCGACCGAGAGTGTGGCAAGAAATATTCCGATCCACATCACTGGCAACATGAGAACGATAAATACTGCGCGAGCAATGGCGTTGCGAGGTGGTCTTCGCCAGAGAACGATTGCAATGATTCCCGCAGATAGCGCACCACCAAGAATGATCGCTACGAGGCGAGCAAGACTCTCCATGCCCGAACAGTAGTTGATTTATTCTGTGTCTGCAGCGGCCTTCGCGGCCTCTTCTACTTTTTTGCGCACAACGTTGAGTGCACTGCCGGCTTTGAACCACTCGATTTGCTCATCGCTGAATGTGTGTAGCGCCTGAAATTCAATTGGATCTCCACCACGCTTGTTGAGATAGCAGCGAACGGGTTGGTCTGGTTTTGGAGGCATGTCTCGCACCGTGATGGTGTCAAGTTCGCCGATCATGTCGTACGTTGCTGGGTCGGCAAAAGTGAGTGGGACGATGCCTTGCTTCTTGAGATTGGTTTCGGCAATACGTGCGAACGAGCGAGCGAAGATAACTGCGGCGCCACGATAACGAGGCTCCATTGCCGCATGCTCGCGGCTAGAACCTTCGCCGTAGTTCTGGTCGCCAATCGCAGTCCATTGCACATTGTTGTCGCCGTAGTGTCGAGCAATTTCTGGAAAGGTGCGTGTCTTGCCGTCAATCAAGTCAATTCCCTCACCAACAACATCGTTGTGTGCGTTTACGACACCTGCAAACAAGTTGCCACATATGTTTTGCAAATGGCCACGGTAGGTGAGCCATTTTCCAGCAGCGGAGATGTGGTCAGTCGTGCATTTGCCTTTAGCTTTCATCAGCACGGGCATTCCTAAGAAATCATTTCCATTCCACTTCTTAAACGGTTCGAGCAACTGGAGTCGGTCGCTTGTGGGGTCGACATTTACTTGAATATCTGATCCGTCGGCTGGAGGCGCGATGAAGGTGTCATTGCCTGCGTCGTAGCCATTCTTCGGTAACACTTCACCTTGAGGGATCTCGAGCTTGACTTCGGTGCCATCTGGTGCGGTCAGCGTGTCGATTGTCGGATCAAAGTCGAGACGACCCGCAAGTGCGAGTGCGATCACGGTGTCTGGGCTTGTAACAAAACTCAATGTGTTGGCAGAGCCGTCGTTGCGCTTGGGGAAGTTGCGGTTGAATGAATTGACAATGGTGTTTGGCTTGCTTGTTAGTTCCTTGGGGCGATCCCACTGTCCAATACATGGCCCACAGGCATTTGCCAGAACGGTTGCGCCAATTGCTTCAAGGTCGGCGAGTAGGCCATCACGTTCGATCGTTGCACGGATCTGTTCAGACCCCGGCGTGATGAGGAGTTCGATTTTTGCTTTAAGGCCGTGCGCCTTTGCTTGGCGCGCAACTGAAGCCGCACGAGTGATGTCCTCGTATGACGAGTTGGTGCAGCTACCAATCAAGGCCGATGAGATTTCGAGTGGCCACTCATTTGCAGTTGCCGCAGCAGCGATATCTTTGCCAACTTTGTGGGCGCGGTCTGGAGAGTGTGGGCCGTTGATGAGGGGCTTCAACGCAGATAAATCGATTTCGACTATCTTGTCGTAGCTCGCGTCATCATCTGCTCTCAAGTTGGTCGCAACTTTGTCGGCCGCCTTGGCAATTTCCGACCGACCTGTTGCTTGCAAATAGTCCGACATGTTTGTGTCATATGGAAACACCGAACAAGTGGCGCCAATTTCGGCTCCCATATTGCAAATAGTTGCTTTGCCTGTAGCCGAAATTGTGTCTGCGCCTTCTCCGAAGTATTCAACAATTGCGCCCGTGCCACCTTCAACAGTGAGCACTCGGGCAACTTCGAGAATTACGTCTTTCGGGCTTGACCAACCAGAAAGCTTTCCGGTGAGTTTCACACCGATGACTTTTGGCCAACGGACGTTGAAAGGGAAACCAGTCATTACGTCGACTGCGTCAGCTCCACCAACTCCAATTGCAACCATGCCAAGTCCGCCAGCATTCGGGGTGTGGCTGTCGGTTCCGATCATCATTCCACCAGGAAATGCGTAGTGCTCAAGAACTACTTGGTGGATGATGCCGCTACCAGGGCCCCAGAAACCGATGCCATATTTTGCCGAGACACTTTGTAAGAAGTCATACACCTCTTTATTTGTGTCAATCGCAACACCCATGTCGATACGCGCTCCAACTTTTGCTGAAATGAGGTGGTCGCAATGAACTGTCGATGGTGTTGCAGTTGTTGATAGTCCGGCCGTCATGAATTGCAGCAGGGCCATCTGAGCTGTGGCGTCTTGCATCGCAACGCGATCCGGCGCGAAATCTGCATAACTGCGTCCACGTTCCATCTCTTGATTCTTTGGATCGGAGAGATGATTGATCAGAATCTTTTCGGTCAACGTGAGATTGCGACCTAGGCGCTTACGACCAAGGGCTACGTTTTCTTCGAGTGAGGCATATACGCCGTTGACGAGTTCGATGGGGGTTCCTGCTGAAGCAGTCATATCGATAATCCTCTCGCTGAATGATGAACGCTAAACAACGTGCTTATTTTACCGACTACCACTTGTCCCAGTGCAGGACTTTGTCAAGTGGCAGGCGATTTGCGGCCTTGAACTCTGTACCAATTGTGTATGCGATAGGGAACAAACCACCTTGCGTGACTTTGTCGAAAGGAATGCCCAGTAGTTCGGCAGCTTTTTTCTCACCATCAAACATCAAGTGAATAGTCGTCCACGCTGAACCCATTCCGCGACCACGAAGTGCGAGCATAAAACTCCACACTGCTGGAAGCAGGGAACCCCAACCACCTGCACCACTCGCGACATCAAGATTTTCGAGGCGACCCTCGATGCATGGAATCATGAGCATCGGAGCTTTTTCGAAGTTTTCTGCCAAGAAAGTTGCGGAGTCACGCACTTTTGGGAGCTGCTCGTCACGGACATCGCCACGTGGCTTGCCGCTTGGAAGATTTGCATAAACGGCCCAGTTGGCGCGGTAGATGTCGGCAAGCGCTTTCTTCTTTGCCGCGTCTTCAACAACAATCCAGTGCCATCCCTGGCTATTGCCGCCGGTCGGCGCCTGGAGTGCGATCTCGAGACATTCTTCAACAATTTTGCGCTCTACAGGCTTTTCAAAGTCAAGACGCTTGCGCACGCTGCGGGTGGATTTGAGGACTTCTTCGGAGGAAAGGTTCAGTTGCATGCCGTCTAGTGTGCCATGCCACGATAGAGATACACGATTTCGCAAAGGGGTATGTGATGAGCGCAGTGCAACGAGTAGATGTGCCTGGGGTTATTGACGAACGGGTCACGATTTCAATTGCCGATGGCATTGCCGATGTGAAGATGAATCGAGCCGACAAACGCAATGCGCTCGACAATGCAATGTTTACGTCGCTCTGCGCTGCTGGCGAATACCTCAAGACGCTTGATGGTCTTCGCGTGGTGGTGCTCTCGGGTGACGGTGCTTCGTTTTGTGCCGGGCTTGATTTCTCATCGTTTGCACAGATGGCAGAGGCCGGACCACGAACAGACTCGAATGAAAGCAAGCCAGATATGAATGCTGGGGCAATGGTGGATGGACGGATTACGCACATGGCGCAACAGGTGTGTTGGGTGTGGCAAGAAGTGCCAGTGCCAGTGATCGCAGCGGTGCATGGTCATGCGTTGGGTGGCGGTATTCAGATTGCGCTTGGATGCGATATTCGAATCGTGCATCCAGAGACTCAACTTTCAGTTCGCGAGGTGCACTGGGGGCTAATTCCTGATATGACCGGAACATTGATGCTGAGCCGACTTGTGCGACCGGACATTGTGAAAAATCTGGTGTTCACCGCGCGCATCTTTAGTGGTCATGAGGCACACGAGATGGGTATTGCTACCCAGTTGTCGCACGAGGTGCATGCCGACGCGATGACGATGGCGCGTGAGATTGCTGGTCGCAGTCCAGAGGCGGTGCGTGGCGCTAAGAAACTCATAAATAGGTTGGCAAATAGCGGCGCAGCCGAGCAGTTTGCAGCGGAACGCGCAACCATCGGCCAGTTGATTGGAACCGCGAACCAAGCCGAAGCAGTGATGTCGCACTTTGAAAAGCGTTCACCAAACTTCGAGTCGGGCAGTTTGTTTCGCTAATTAGTCGCTAGAGTTTTGTCACGGGCCAGCGTCGTCCCTGCAGATTCCTTTTAGCAGTCTGCAAAAAGTTCATACTGAATGAGCTCAGGTGAACCGAGAAGTCAATAGGACATGACGACGATGCAACATTCAATGCCGCCTGCAAGCGGTTTATACGACCCACGATTTGAACACGACGCTTGTGGCGTCTCGTTTGTCGTTGACATTAAAGGTCGCAAGTCGCACGACATCGTCGCATTGGGCATTGGTGCGTTATGCAGTATGGAGCACCGGGGTGCAACTGGCGCTGAGGTGGAAACCGGTGATGGTGCAGGTGTATTGATTCAGATCCCACATCGATTTTTTTCAGAAGTCGTAAGTTTCGTTTTACCAGCCGTCGGAAGTTACGGAGTTGGTATTGCCTTTTTGCCAATAGACAAAAAACTGCGCGAAGCAGCGGTTGTTGCTGTTGAAAGAATTATCGCCGAACAAAATCTTGATGTGTTGGGTTGGCGTGAAGTGCCAGTTGATCCAAGTTGTGTGGGTAAGAGCGCGCGAGATGTGATGCCGGCATTTTCGCAGATATTTATTGCAGATAGGGGCGGTGCGCGTGAGATTGAACTAGATCGCAAGTTGTTCGTTGCTCGCAAGCGCATCGAGCACGAACTGTCAGCAGATTTGCAGACATACTTTCCATCGTTGTCGAGTCGCACACTGATCTATAAAGGCATGCTGACGACGCCGCAGTTGGCAATGTTTTTCCCAGACCTCACCGACTCACGAATTGAATCGGCGATTGCGCTCGTGCACAGCAGATTTTCGACGAATACATTTCCATCGTGGCCGCTGGCTCACCCGTATCGATTTATTGCGCACAACGGCGAGATCAACACGGTGCAAGGCAATCGCAATTGGATGCGCACTCGTGAGTCATTGCTAAAAAGCAATGTACTGCCGGATCTCGAACGAGCTTTTCCAATCTGCGCAATGGGTGGAAGTGACTCTGCAAGTTTTGATGAAGTGCTCGAACTGCTGCACTTGGGTGGCCGAAGTTTGCCGCATGCCGTAATGATGATGATTCCTGAGGCGTGGGAAAACAACAAGACAATGAGTTCCGAGAAACGTGCGTTCTACAGGTTCCATGCATCCTTAATGGAGCCTTGGGACGGACCAGCATGTATTGCTTTTACTGATGGCACTCTGATCGGAGCGGTGTTAGACCGAAATGGTTTGCGACCAAGTCGCTACTGGGTGACCGACGATGACATCGTGATCATGGCAAGTGAGGTAGGTGTCGTCAACATAGATCAAGCAAAGATCGTGCGCAAAGGTCGTCTGCAGCCTGGTCGGATGTTGTTGATCGATACGAATCAGGGGCGAATAGTTGAAGACGACGAGATTAAACAACAGCTGAGTGCAGCCGCGCCATATCAAGACTGGCTCGATGCAGGACTCGTCGAACTTGGTGATCTACCTGCGAGAGAACACATGGTGTTTAGCCGCGACAGCGTGCTGCGGCGCCAGCAAGTTTTTGGTTACACACACGAAGAACTCAAGATAATTTTGGCGCCTATGGCCAAGAGTGGTGGAGAGCCACTTGGGTCGATGGGGACAGATACGCCTATTGCTGTGTTGTCAGCACGCCCACGTTTGTTGTTTGACTATTTTCAGCAGATGTTTGCGCAAGTTACCAACCCACCGCTCGATGCAATCCGCGAAGAAGTTGTCACTTCGATTGGTACCGCAGTTGGACCAGAAGGCAATCTGCTCGATGCAGGTCCGGAGCATTGTCGACAGCTTGTGTTGCCGTTTCCAATTATCAACAACGATCATTTAGCAAAAATTATTCATATCAACGATGACAACGCATACCCACAATTGCAATCTGTTGTGGTGAGCGGTTTATACAGAGTCGCCGAGGGAGAGCAGGGGCTTCGCGATGCGCTCAATGAGGCGAGATTAACTGCGAGTGAAGCTATTGATAAGGGTGCTCGCATTATTGTCATTTCGGACAGAAACTCAGATGAAGTTTTTGCGCCGATTCCATCGCTGCTGCTCACAAGCGCTCTGCATCATCACCTCATTCGCGAAAAGAAGCGCACACAAGTCGGATTGATCGTCGAGTGCGGCGATGCACGAGAAGTGCATCACATGGCGCTGCTCATTGGATATGGCGCAGGAGCGATCAACCCGTATCTCGCCTTTGAATCAATTGAAGACATGATTGCCGCCAATGATGGGGCCGGAACCAACGGACTTGGTGGGGTCGATGCGCAAAAAGCAATCAATAACTACATCAAGGCTGCAGGAAAAGGCGTTCTCAAAGTGATGTCGAAGATGGGAGTGTCGACGGTCGCTTCGTACACCGGTGCACAAATATTTGAAGCCCTTGGTCTTGGAAAAGAACTTGTGGGCGAGTTTTTTACTGGAACCGTTTCGCGCTTGGATGGCGTCGGGTTGAGTGAAATTGCTGCAGAGGTTGCTGCACGTCATGCGATTGCGCATCCAATTCGCCCAGACCAGCGAATGCATCGCAAACTCGAACTTGGCGGTGAGTACCAGTGGAGACGTGAAGGCGAACATCATCTCTTCAATCCAGAAACGGTGTACCGCTTGCAGCATGCAACACGTGCTGGCAGGTACGACGTATTCAAGGAATACACCAAGTCGGTGGATGATCAATCTCGCGTGTTGTCAACATTGCGTGGACTATTTGAATTCTCTGCAGATCGCAAGCCAATACCGATTGACGAAGTCGAGTCTGTTTCAAGTCTCGTTGCCCGTTTTTCTACTGGGGCAATGAGCTACGGGTCTATCTCGGCTGAAGTCCACGAAACTCTCGCGATTGCAATGAATCGAATTGGCGGCAAGAGCAACACGGGTGAGGGTGGGGAAGACGCAGAGCGCAATATTCCACTTACAAACGGTGATTCAAAACGGTCGGCAATCAAACAGGTGGCGTCTGGACGCTTCGGTGTTACGAGTGAGTATTTGGTGAACGCCGACGACATTCAGATCAAGATGGCGCAGGGTGCAAAACCTGGCGAGGGTGGACAGTTGCCTGGCCACAAGGTGTATCCATGGATTGCAAAAACTCGATACTCAACTCCGGGTGTCGGACTGATCAGTCCGCCTCCACACCATGACATCTATTCGATTGAAGATCTGAAGCAACTGATTCACGATCTCAAAAACTCGAATCCAGCCGCACGAGTGCATGTCAAGTTGGTTGCAGAAGTTGGCATCGGCACAGTTGCTGCAGGTGTCAGTAAAGCCAAAGCCGACGTGGTGTTGGTCTCGGGTCATGATGGCGGCACTGGTGCATCTCCGCTTACTTCGTTGAAACATGTTGGAGCGCCATGGGAACTTGGGTTAGCCGAGACGCAACAAACATTGTTGCTCAACGGCTTGCGAGACCGCATCGTTGTGCAAGCCGACGGCCAAATGAAAACTGGACGTGACGTAATTATTGCCGCGCTGCTTGGCGCAGAAGAGTTTGGGTTTGCAACAGCACCGCTTGTGGTGAGTGGATGCGTGATGATGAGGGTGTGTCACCTTGACACTTGCCCTGTTGGTATTGCTACACAGAATCCCGAACTGCGGAAGCGTTTTAGTGGGAAGCCGGAATTCGTTGTCAACTTTTTTGAATACATTGCCCAGGAAGTACGCGAGTATCTCGCACAACTGGGATTCAGAACATTGCGGGAAGCAGTGGGACGTGTTGAGGCACTTGATACGCGGCACGCCGTCACGCATTGGAAAGCAAAGGGACTTGACATCTCGCCAATTTTGGCAGCACCGCAAAATCCTTATCAACAAACATTGCATCAATCAGTGATGCAAGATCACGGTCTTGCCGATGCACTAGACACGCAACTCGTGACGCAATGTGCGAGCGCAATTCAAGAAGCAAAACCGATTCAACTTGATTTACCGATCAGCAATGTCAATCGCACGGTGGGCACCATGCTTGGAAGTGCTGTAACAAAGAAATGGGGAAGTGCCG
>CANGZK010000043.1 GCA_947458565.1 Acidimicrobiaceae bacterium | reverse complement strand
GAAACAACAGCCAAAAAGAATTCTCAGCCGGAAGATGCAGTTGAGTTGATTAAGCGGGGTGAAATTTCTTTTGTGATCAACACACCGCAGGGCAGAGGCGGTCGTTCGGACGGCGAAGCTATTCGCAAAGCCGCAAACATTTTTAGAGTCTCTTCGGTGACCACGATCAATGCTGCGTTGGCGGCAATGCAAGGACTGTTTGAGCAACAGGAGCGTCCACTCGAAGTGAAATCCTTGCAGGAGTATCACCAGCAGTGAGATTTCGATCCCGTGCACCACAGTTGGCAACGCATGTTGGTGCGGTGACTCTCAAGAACCCAGTCATGACAGCGTCGGGAACGTGTGGCCTTGGAGTAGAACTCGATGCATACATGCCTTTGAGCGAACTCGGTGCAGTAGTTGTCAAATCTTTAGCATCATTCGAATGGGGTGGAAATCCGAAGCCTCGGTTGCATCCGACGGCAAGCGGAATGCTTAATGCGGTTGGGCTGCAAGGACCAGGTGTCGAACAGTGGATTGCAAACGATCTCCCGCAACTTAGTGACATTGGTGCAACCGTCGTGTGCAGTATCTGGGGCTTTGGAGTGCAGGACTATGTTGATGCTGCGCAAATGCTTGCACCTGTCAAAGACAAGATCGCGGCATTGGAGATCAATTTGTCTTGCCCAAATATGAAGGCTGCAGTCGTAGGTGAAAACAAGCCACATGCAATGTTTGCTCATGACGCAAATCTTGCGGCCCAGATTGTTGACGCTGCTCGAGTTTCTGGATTGCCACTGTGGGCAAAACTGTCGCCGAATACTGACCGTATAGGAGATGTCGCGGAGGCTTGTATGAATGCAGGAGCCCAAGCATTGACATTGGTGAATACATCTCTTGGAATGATCATTGACACAAAAACAGGTAGACCTGCGCTTGGAAATGGCGGCGGCGGATTGTCTGGCAGGGGGATTCATCCAATTGCTGTACGTGCGGTTTCGGACATCTATGCGCGAATACCTGGTGTGCCAATTGTCGGAGTTGGTGGGGTAACCAATGGCTTGGAGGCTCTCGAGATGATGTTGGCAGGGGCAAGCGCCGTTCAAGTGGGTACTGCATCTTTTGCTGAACCACGTGCCGCGTACCGAATTGCTGGAGAATTGTGCAGATGGGCTGAACGTCACAAAATCTCGAGTTGGTCTGAAGTGATTGGTCTGAGCCACCGCGGTGGTTTTCGTGATTCGGGTAAGTAGAGATCAACGGCAAACGGTAAAATAGATCAATGACGACCTCAACCAAACTTCTGAATGAGCGTCATGCGGCTGTGTTGCCGCTGCAACTATTGCGCCATCAAATGGATGTCGTTCTTGGTCAAGTTGAAAATGGATCACTCACCATTGACTCGCTTCTGTTGCTCAATGATCTCGATGAAGCCACCAGCGTGTTGTACGCGTGCAAGCTGATTGAAGTTGTTCCCGGAATAGGAAAAGTCAAAGCGCGACAGTTGTTGGCGCAAATGAGTGTGAGCGAAACAGAACAAACCGGCAATCTGAGTGTTGATCAGAGAAACAAACTTGCGCAGTTGATTGCAAAAGAATTGATTGTGTCATGAATTCTGCAGCGAAGTCTTTAACCATTGTTGTTTCTGGCCCAGGTGGTGTTGGGAAGAGCACGATCGTTGAAGAACTTGTGAAACGCGATGATCGATTGTGGCTGAGTCGGTCATGGACGACTCGCGAGCGCCGCGAAGGTGAAATGCAAGACGCATACAAATTTGTTACACATGAACAATTCCGCGAGCACATTGCATCTGGTGGATTTTTGGAATGGACGGAATTTTTAGGAAATCTATATGGCACTCCAATGCCAAAAGCGCCAGATGGCAAAGACATTGTTCTCGAGATTGAAGTGGATGGTGCGCAACAAGTAAAACGTCTGCACAGCGATGCGTTGTTGTTGTTTGTTTTGCCGCCGACACGAGAAGAGCAAAAGGCCCGGTTGGTTGGTCGAGGAGATGCAGAGCAAAAGGTAATTCAGCGACTGCAGAAGGCAGAAGATGAAGAGCCAGTCGGTAAGGCTCTTGCCGACTATGTGCTGATAAACGACGATTTGGCCGAGACAGTGACCGAAATGCTCGACCTGATAGCTCGCGAACGAGCGGCTCGACTGAAGTAGCCAAAACGGCCATTTTGCGCCCTGTGTGCAGATACAATCAACGCTTCGGTGAGTCGCTTTGACCCCGAGCCAGAATTGAAAGGCAAACCCGTGGCAACTGAAGACACCATGATGAACCCCCGTATTGAAAGCCTGATGAAGCGCACAGCGTCCAAGTTTGGCCTTGTCACTTTGTCGGCACGTCGCGCCCGCGAGATTAACTCGTACTTCAATCAGCTGGGTGAGGGCCTTGGCACAATGGTCCCGCCACAGGTCAGCTCAACTTCGCGTAAGCCACTTTCAATCAGCTTTGAAGAAATTGCAGCTGACAAGATCTTGAGTGTTCCATTGTCGGTGTACGAAGAGTTGGAAGCCGAATTGGATGAAGAGTTGTTGGACGCAGTAGCTGACGATGTCGTGAGCGAACTTGAAACAGTTGAATCAGCTGTAGTGGTAGAAGAAGTTGTAGTAGTAGAAACAGCCGAAGCAGTTGCTGAAGTTGCTGTCGACGAAGTTGCAGCCGAAACAGCAGCCGAGTAACTCTTTCACAAAAGAGTTTTAACTCTCACTGGTCCTGATGACTTTGCTCAACGGCAAGCACATTGTTCTTGGTGTGTGTGGTGGCATAGCCGCGTACAAGTCAGTTGAATTGTGTCGCTTGTTGGTGGATGCAGGTGCTCATGTTGCGCCAATCATGACGAGTGATGCAGAACACTTCATAGGCAAGGTCACACTGTCGGCGCTTGCTTCCGAACCCGTGCACACAACACTGTGGGACGATGCAGATCCGATTCCTCACACTCGTCTCGGACAACGTGCAGACCTGATTGTCGTAGCACCAACAACGGCTCGTGTTCTCGGAGCATATGCAGCTGGCATCTCAAGTGATCTCTTGACGGCAACTCTGATTGCAACTCGCGCACCCGTACTCGTGTGTCCTGCAATGCATACTGAAATGTGGGAGCACCCTGCGGTGCAAGAAAATATTGCAACTCTGCGTCGACGTGGTGTCAATGTCTTAGATCCAGAATCGGGTCGGTTGGCTGGCGGCGATATCGGGGCTGGTCGACTTGCTGATCCACAGCGGATCTTCGACGAGATCGTTCAACTGCTCCCCCCAGGTGATTTGTATGGAACGCATGTTGTCGTAACAGCAGGAGGCACTCGCGAACCAATTGATGCTGTGCGTGTGATTGCCAATCGTTCGAGTGGCAAGCAGGGATATGCAATTGCTGCAGAAGCCAACGCGCGCGGCGCAAAAGTCACGCTCATCTCGACTGTTGAACTTGCGGTCCCATTCGGTGTTACGTTGATCCAAGTTGAGACAGCACAACAGATGCAAGATGCAGTCAATATGAGCGCACAGCAAGCCGATGTTGTGGTCATGGCAGCCGCGGTTGCCGATATGAGGCCAGTAGTTACATCAACCTCAAAAATGAAGAAGAACCCTAAGACTGGCGTGATCGATGGTTTGGAAAGCATTGCTCTTGAAGCAACTCCGGACATCCTTGCGAACTTGGGTGCGTCAAAGCGAGTTGGTCAAGTATTGGTTGGGTTTGCGGCCGAGACGGAGAATCTCGTTGCGAATGCTCAAGCGAAGTTGCAGCGCAAAAATGTCGACTTGATAGTTGCCAATAACGTCGCTGATACTGGGGTCGGATTTGGTCATGAGACGAATGCGGTGACGCTGGTTGCGAACGGGGCAGAGCCAGTTGTGGTCGGGCTGAGCGATAAGCGTTCCATTGCTAAATCGGTAATGGATGCTGTAGTCCTAATCCGTAGCCACTCGACCCACTAGTCTCGTCACGAACTATCTACTAAGGAGCAACGTTGAAAAACTTCACATTTACCTCTGAAAGCGTCACCGAGGGTCACCCGGACAAGATGGCTGACCAGGTCTCCGACGCAGTACTTGATGCAATTCTCGCAGAAGACCCACAAGGTCGCGTTGCGTGCGAAACGCTCCTCACCACAGGTTTGTGTGTCGTTGCCGGAGAAATCACAACATCTGCATACGTCGACATTCCGAAGTTGGCTCGTGAAGTAATCAAGGACATTGGTTATGACAATGCGTTGTACGGCTTTGACGGAAACACGTGTGGAGTGATTGTCTCGATCGATGAGCAGAGCAGCAACATCGCACAAGGTGTAGACAAATCTGAAGAGTTACGTGCTGGCAAAAGCGGAGAAGACTTGCTCAACAGCCAGGGTGCTGGCGACCAAGGAATGATGTTTGGTTATGCATGTGACGACACTCCAGAGTTGATGCCATTGCCGATTTGGCTTGCACACCGCATGGCCGAGAAGTTGGCTGAGGTGCGTAAGTCGGGTGCAATTCCATACTTGCGTCCAGACGGCAAAACCCAAGTCACCTTCGAATATGAGAATGGCAAGCCAGTTCGTTTGTCAACCGTGTTGATCTCGACTCAGCATGCCGATGGAACGCCGCGCGACACAGTGATTCGTCCAGACTTGATCGAACAAGTTATTCGTCCAGTTATCCCTGCGCAGTTCGCTAACGACAAGTACGCAGTGCACGTCAACCCAACAGGCGAGTTCGTCAAGGGTGGACCACATGCAGACACAGGTCTGACCGGTCGCAAGATCATCGTTGACACATACGGTGGCATGGGACGTCACGGTGGTGGTGCATTCAGTGGAAAAGATCCATCAAAAGTCGATCGCTCGGCCGCTTACGCCGCGCGTTGGGTCGCCAAGCACGTTGTTGCTTCTGGCGCAGCGACACGTTGTGAAGTGCAAGTGGCCTACGCCATTGGCATGGCGCAACCGATCAGCATCTTGGTCGAGACTTTTGGTACCAGTGTTGTCAATGAAGAACTCATTGAAGACGCGGTTCGTTCAGTGTTCGATCTTCGACCAGCAGCTATCTTGCGTGATCTCGATTTGAAGCGTCCGATCTATCGCAAGACAGCCGCATATGGTCACTTCGGCCGACAAGACTCAGATTTCACCTGGGAGACTTTGTCGCGCTTGAAGGAATTCAAAGCCGCAGTCAAACTCTGATCAGTCGTGATGTCGTGGCGGTAATCGCACGCATCGTTCCTGATGTAACTGGCGTTGACAAGGTTTTTGATTATCTCGTACCCGAGACGCTCGTCGGCAATATTTGTGTAGGGGATCGTGTTCGTGTGCCCTTGCATAACCGCAATGTTGCAGGTTGGGTTCTGCAACTTGGAGATACTGCAACACAATTTTCAGATGTAGACGAGAGTCGTCTGTTGTCAGTAATCAAGGTCTTGGGCAAGGGGCCATCTCAAGAGATTGTGGATCTTGCTCGTTGGGCAGCCCATATGTGGGTTGGGCGTCTTCGAGCCTTTTTTGTTGCAGCATCTCCCGCGACCCTCGTTGCGTCGTTGCCCGGTTCGCGTTATACGCAAGTATCGACGCGTAAGAAATTTGATGCTGATCCACAAGCGATCGATGCAATAAACGCTGCGGGTATTGCTGTTCTGCGCAGAGGTCCGGCTTGTAGTCCACGATCATTGGTGCTGACTGCGGCTTCACAAGGTCCGGTGCTTGTTGTCATTCCAACGCTCAATCGTGCCCGTCTCATGGCTGCGTCGCTACGCGAATATGGACTCAGTGTTGCTGTCATGCCCCAGGACTGGGCGGTTGCAGCTGGCGGAGTTGATGTGGTGATTGGCGCGCGCTCAGCAGTCTGGTCGAGTGTGCCATTGTTGAAAAGTGTCATCGTGATTGATGAACATGACGATGCTTTGCAAGAAGAACGGTCACCCTCGTGGCATGCCCGAGACATTGCAGTACAGCGTGCAAAGAAGATTGGAATTGCGTGTCTTCTGGTTTCACCTGTGCCAAGCCTTCGGGCTCTGCATGGTGCTTCTGGCATGGTCGCAAGCCTGGATCCAAGTACCGAGGCGAGCCATTGGCCGCAAATTCGGGTAGTCGACCGTCGCTTGGATGAGCGTTGGTCATCTTCGATGTTGTCGTCAGATTTAATCGAACAGCTAAGAGATCATTCGCGTCGAATTGTCTGCGTACTCAATGTGAAGGGGCGCGCAAGGTTGCTTGCATGTGGAGGTTGCCGCGAACTTGTGAGATGCGATGTCTGTTAGGCCGCGATGTCGATGTCGGCCAGTAAACAACTCGAATGTCCGATGTGTGCAAACGTGCGACATGCGGAGTGCATCAAGTGCGGCTCAGGGAAACTCGCTGTCATCAAGGCTGGTGTGTCTCGGCTGCGCGAAGAATTGGCCGCTGCCGCCGGAAGGCGAGTTGATGAAGTTGTAGAGATTTCTGGTGGCGAAGCTGCAAATAAGGATCAGGAGATTGATCAAACCAGAATGCTGTTTGTAGGCACCGAGGCGGCACTGCATCGTGTGCGCGATGTTGACACAGTCGTGTTTCTCGACATAGACCAAGAGATTTCAGCGCCTCGATATCGAGCAGCAGAGATCACACTCTCGTTGGTGGTACACGCTGCTCGTTTGGTGGCGCGCAAAAGAAGTGGGTCAAGTAATAAAAGTGATGGCCTTGTGATGATTCAGACGATGTTGGCAGATCACGCGCTGTTGCGGGGTCTGGAATCGCATGACCTCACTGAGTTTGTAGATGAAGAAATGTTGAGACGAAAGTTGATGCAATTGCCACCATACGGCGCCTTGGCCCAAGTGAGCGGAACGGGCGTTGATCAAGTTGCCGACATTTTGCGCAGCAACGTATTGCTGCAGGTTTCAGCAACCAACAAAGAATCCGTATTGGTGAAGTCGAATGATTGGGAAGAGCTTGCTAACTCGATTTCGGATGCGCTCGTTGTTGCATCAACACGTGGAAAGAAAACTTTGCGGACTAAGACGCAGATTGATCCACCGCGCGCGTAGGACGAACGCGTAAAACTCGGAATCCTTGTTTGCTGACGAGGCGATCAACTTGGTAACCGATTGAAGTAAGCCAAACCGCAAGAGAGTCAGAGCCCAAATTTCTATTGACGACCAGCCAGGCTTCACCCGTTTCGGTGAGTTTCGACAACCACAGTTGCAGGAGCGCGTGCAACTCACTCTTGCCGATACGGATTGGAGGGTTTGACCAAATCAGATCAAAGCGCAAGTCCGGTGCAACTGAAGTCGGTAGGAGGGTAGTGATATTCCGCAAATTGTTCAGTTTGGCATTTGAGGCAGTCAGTGCAATGGCGCGCTCATTGACATCGACTGCGTAAACAGTTGCCTTCGGTGCACGAGTTGCCAGGGTGAGTGCAATTGCGCCCGAGCCGCATCCGAGGTCGAGAAAATTGCCTTTCGAAGGAGGTCGCGCAGCAGCATCAATCAGCACCATGGTGCCTGCATCGATGCCTTTGCGAGCGAAGACGCCGCTGTCCAACACCACTTGCAATGTTTCGGAATCCACTTGCAGCTTCGCAGTTTTTTGTTTGCTCGTGCCCGCAGTTGACTGCGTTCGTGGTTGGTTGGTGAAGTACTGCTCGTCGCTCATAAGCCTCGCTAGCCTTACACCATATGGCACAGACCACTCCAACGGGCGCACCACACGGTGGCTTTACGATTCGAACATATGGGGACCCCGTGCTCAAGAGCATGGCTGCAGAGGTCACGAATGTCGATGGCAAGATTGCAACTCTGTGTGAACAGATGTTTGAAATGATGTACGAGGCCCCAGGCCTCGGTCTGGCTGCACCGCAGATAGGTGTCCAGAAACAGATTTTCGTTTACGACGTAGACGATGACCCGCAGATCATCCTCAACCCAACGATTGTTGAGTCGTCTGGGGAGTGGGTGTATGACGAGGGCTGTCTTTCGATACCAGGCCTATACGTCGAGATGTTGCGCCCGAAGCAAGTCCTCGTGCGTGGGTTGTCCATCGATGGCGAAGAGATTCAAATAGAGGCTGATGAACTATTGGCCCGATTGTTTCAACACGAGATTGATCATCTCAATGGCGTTCTGATGTTTGACCGCATGACACCCGATCAGCGCAAACTCGCATTGGCGGAGTATCGACGTCAAGAAGAGCAACCGAAATCAAGCGAACCGGTGCACCTGCGACTGACGTGATGTCCATTGCAGCGTTGCCAAAGGGACGAACAGAGCGGGTCATCTTTTTTGGCACTCCTGAGATCGCTGTTGGTCCACTCCGAGCATTAGTCGAAGCTGGTTTTGCTGTTGATCTAGTTGTCACGGGTGTAGACAAGCGCAGAGGTCGCGGATCAGAAACGTCACCAAGCCCCGTTAAACAGACGGCAATTGAGTTGCAAATTCCTGTAACTCACGATGTCGCGGACGCAATTGCGCTCGTTGCTAGTAGTGGTGCAATTTCTGCTGGCAGGTCTATCGGCGTGGTCGTTGCGTATGGTCACGTCATTTCGGCCGAAGCATTACAAATGTTGCCGATGATCAATATTCACTATTCGTTGTTGCCAAGATGGCGAGGCGCTGCACCAGTCGAACGCGCACTTTTGGCAGGAGACGAGAAAACAGGGGTGTGCATCATGCAGGTCGTGGAGCAGTTGGACGCAGGAGACATTTTGCAGTCGGCGACCACTCAGATTTTGCCGACAGACACGACCTCGAG